>JBPCPB010000198.1:0-4193 GCA_050999735.1 Thermomicrobiales bacterium
ATGTACGCGATGATGTGGCAGGCGGTCGGTATCTCGTATGGGCAGTTGGTGGACCGGCTCATTGCCCTCGCGATCGAGCGGCATGACCGGCGTCGCCGACGGCGCGGGGAGGCCTGAGCGATGGCGCATGGCATGACGGCAAAGCGCGTCGGGCAAGCATGTGTCCACACCCTGCGATGGGTGGTGATCATGCTGCGGAATGGTCGCTTGCCCGCCGGGATCGGCGCACTCATGTTGGGTGGGGCGCTCGCCTTTGTCGTGACCGATACGCGCTTTGCGATCACTCGCGTCGTCGTTTCCGGCGTTGCCGCGCTGCCGGGTTCGACCGTCGCGGAAACGACCGGCGTGCTTGGTCAGAGCGTCTTCAGTGTGGATAGCGCCGCCGTTGCGCGTCGCGTCGCCACCCTTCCCGGTATCCAGCGGAGCGATGTCCATATCGAAGCGCCTGATACGCTCGTCGTGCGGATCGAGGAACGGCAAGCCGTGCTCGTCTGGGACGCGGACAATCAATCGTACCTCGTGGACGCGACTGGGGATGTGCTGGGTCAGCCCGATGCGGCCACACCGCCATCGCTGCCCCATCTTCAGGTGCTTGCGGGAATTCCTGTGCCGATAGTGGGAGGCCAGGTGAGCAGCGACTCGATCCGCGCGGCGCTGGCGCTGAACGCGCGGCTGCCGACGGAAGCGGGGCTGACGCAGGCGGCGATTACGCTCGATCCGGTGGCGGGCGTCATCGTCCAAACCGGCACATGGCGCGCGATACTGGGAAATGATGAGTATCTTGGCAAGAAACTTGCCCTCCTGAAGCAGTTGGTGCGGCAGCCTCCGTGGTCGGAAGCCGATCTTCGCGATCCCGAACGGCCGGTGCTGCGTAGAAACTAACGATATGGCGAAGTGGTGAACGGGATGGAGCGCGCGTGATCTGGTGGCGACCCCAAATGCAGCGCACCCACGGGACGGTGGTCGGTATTGATGCCGGCAACGTTGACGTGCGCGTCGTCATCGGAGGGGCGGCGACGGATAATAATGGGGATACACACGTCCCGGTGCTGGGGCTTGGTGTCACACCCGCACAGGGGCTGACGCGTGGCGCGATCGCCGATGCGCGGCATTTGGGTGATGCGATCCACACCGCTGTCATGGAGGCGGAGAAAGCGGCAGGCCATCGCGTCCTCGGCGGGTATTTCAGCGTGCCACTGGCGCAATTTGCGTCTCCGGCGTCGCGCCGGGGGTGTATCGTTTTGCAATCCCCGATCGCGGTGCGCGAGTTGACGCTTCATGCGACGGATCGGACGTCGGCGTGGCGCGAGGTCGCGCGGCACGCGGGGCTTGAGGTTGTCAGCATTGTGCCGAGCGTGCTGGCCGCGACGGCGGCGGTCGCGCTCCCTGAGGAGCATGACGGTACCGTTGTAGTCGTCGAGTGTGGCGCGGAGCATACGAGCGTCGCGGTCTTCTCTGGTGGCGCCGTCGTCTGCCTGGGCAGCGTGCCGATCGGCGGCGATCATATCACCCGCGATCTCGCGACGGTGCTGCGTATTGATCCGCTGGAGGCGGAGCGGCTAAAGTTCGAGGTCGGCAACACACGGTCGGGAGGGTCCGCAATCGAGGTAATCGTCCGGGGGGTGGACGGCGCGCGGGCGGCGGTCGCCGTTTCGCTGGTCGCCGCGATCATTACCGCGCGCGTTGATCAGTTGCTCGCGCATGTCGGCGAGATTGTCCGCCCGGCGACGACCTTCTCGCGCGGCGGGGGCGGAATTGGCCATGTCGTGCTGTGCGGTGGGGGAGCCGTCCTCTCCGGTCTCGCGCCAATGGTGCGTGCGGCGCTCGGTATGCCCGTTCGCGTGGCGGGCGCCTGGGGATTTGCCGGGCCGATCGCGATACAATCACCGGGATTCGCGGCGGTGCTCGGTCTGCTCCGCTGGCGCGCGACCGTCGAGCCGGCGCCTGAGTCGCAGCAGATTGGGGCGCGACCCGCGCGTTCCGGTGCCGCGGTTACGGCGGCAAATAGAGGAAATTTTCCTGTTCAGCCCATGCGAATCGGGCAAACGCGGTGGCAGGCATGGTTGCGCGAGTTCTTGCCGTGAGCGATACTTGTCAGCCAACAGGGGAGATGAGAACGGATTCCTGTGGGTGCGGGAGATTAACCCTCATCGCGCGGATTGGCGAAGAGGAAGGACAAGGGCATGTTTGAATCTCATGTCGCATATGGCGGCGAGAATTTTGCCCAGATTAAGGTCATCGGCGTTGGCGGCGGCGGGAGCAATGCCGTTAACCGCATGATCGAAGCGAAGTTGCACGGGGTCGAGTTCGTCGCCGTGAATACGGATGCGCAAGCGCTCCTTCATTCACAGGCGTCATTTTGCCTCCGGATCGGGGATAAACTTACCAAGGGCCTCGGTGCTGGCGGAAACCCCGCCATCGGCGCGAAAGCAGCGGAAGAGACGCGCGAGGCGATCTACGATGTCCTCAAGGGTGCGGATATGGTCTTCATCACTGCCGGTATGGGCGGTGGCACCGGGACGGGCGCATCGCCGGTGATCGCGGAGATTGCCAAAGAGGTGAGCGCGCTCACGGTCGGCGTTGTCACGAAGCCGTTCGATTTCGAGGGACCGACGCGCCGGAAGAACGCCGAGGAGGGCATCGCGCTCCTCAAGGAGCGCGTGGACGCGTTGATCACGATCCCGAATCAGCGCCTGCTCGCCATCGCGGACAGCAAAATGACCTTCATCGAGGCCTTCCGCCTCGCCGACGATGTGCTGAAACAAGGCATTCAGGGTATCGCGGACCTGATTACGCGGCCCGGTATCATCAACCTCGATTTCGCGGACGTCAAGACGATCATGTCCGGCGCGGGGTCGGCCTTTATGGCGATTGGCCGCGGTACGGGCGATACCCGCGCGCAGGACGCGGCACGGATGGCGATTGAAAGCCCGCTTCTCGAAATGAGCATTCAGGGTGCGACGGGTATTCTCTTCAATATCTCCGGCCCGAGCGATATGGGCTTGCAGGAAATCTACGAAGCGGCGGAGATTGTGCGTGAGGCGGCGGACCAGAACGTCAACTTCATCTTCGGCGCGACGCTCGACGAGCACATGGCCTCGCAGGAAGTTTCCGTTACGCTGATCGCGACGGGGTTCGACAATGATCGCGGGCAGGGGCGGCTCCGGCCGCTCTTCCCGCGCGTCGGGCCGGCGAACGAGCCGCCACAGGCGCAACCGTACCGCCGACCCGGCGCCGGGTCGCTGCCGCCGCAGCAACCGTATCGCCCGACGGGATCGTCCGGGCAAGGGTCGCTCGGTGGTTCCGGCACGCGCATGCCCGATCCGCGCGACGATGAGCGACGGCAACCGCTACCGCCACGCTCCGGGCAACCAGAGACGAAGCCCGGCAGCGACGACGATGATTTCGATGTGCCACCGTTCGTCCATATCCTGCGTGGCCGCTAAGAGAGGAGAGGATTGAGCACAGAGGACACAGAGAACGCAGAGAGCACAGAGAAGAGAAACGAAAAGGTTTCCTCTGTGTCCTCTGTGTCCTCTGTGTCCTCTGTGTTCTCCGTGTCCTCTGTGGTAAATCTTTCTCCCTCTTGGCGTCCTTGGCGTCTTGGCGGTTGATTTCCGCCCGTATCTAGAGGATCGTTATGCATTGCCCCTATTGTCAGGCGCCCGACACGCGCGTGATTGATTCGCGTGAACTCGGCAGTGGCGAGAGTATTCGCCGCCGCCGCGAGTGTCAGGTCTGTAACCGCCGCTTCACGACGTACGAGCGCGTCGAGGCGGTCAGTTTGTATGTCGTCAAGAAGGATGGCCGCCGCGAGGAATATGACCCGCGGAAACTGCGGGGCGCCGTGCGCATCGCCTCCATCAAGCGCCCGGTGAGCGAGGAGGCGATTGACACGCTCGTCGGCGATGTGGAGCGGGCGTTGTTCGATCTCGGTCAGCGCGAGGTGCCGAGTTCGACGATTGGCGAACTCGTTGTCGAGCGTCTGCATGATCTCGATCTCGTGGCGTATATTCGGTTCGCGTCTGTCTACCGTGACTTCGCCGATCTGAACGAGATGCGCGCCGCGATTGACGGCCTCGTCCGCGAGCGCACCGGGCAACCCAATGGCGCGCCGCGCCGCACCCGCCGCACCCCGGCCGATTAAATGAAAAACGCCCACAATGGGGGCGTTTTTCTGCTTGGAATCGCTT
>JBPCPB010000293.1:0-3081 GCA_050999735.1 Thermomicrobiales bacterium
CCGTTCCCACTACCGGCGCAGGCTGTCCGGCCACCGATCAGCGTGGCGTCTCCCGTCCTCAGGGTACTGCATGCGACATCGGCGCGTATGAACTCGCCACGTCCGTTTCGGTGCAAGCCAACGCGCCGGCGAACGGCAACGGCACGGACCTTCCTTTCCCGACGATCAGCGCGGGCGTCCGCAATGTGATCGCGGGGGGCACGGTTTCTGTCGCGGCGAATCAGGGGGCTTTTCCGACCTACAACGATCACATCACGATAGATCGGAACGTGACGATCACCGGCGCGGGCGCGACCACGACGATTGTAGACGGCACGAACAGCGGCACGGTCTTCACGATCAACAATGGTATGAGCGCCACACTGAGCGGCTTGACGATCCAGCATGGCAAGAACAGTAATGGCGGTGGCGGGATCGCCAACCACGGCTCCCTGACGCTCGCGGACAGCGTGGTCACCACGAATAGCGCCGGTGACGGAGGCGGCATCCTGACCGACGGCAGCGCGCTGACCCTCACGAACAGCACCGTGAGTGGCAATACATCCACGAGCAGCGGCGGCGGCATCTTCATCGGTAGCGGCGCCGTGCACATCACCGGTAGCACGATCAGCGGCAACACGATGAGCGGGCGCGGCGCGGGCATCTTCAACGGCGGGGCGCTCACGCTCACCAATAGTACGGTGAGCGGCAATGCCGCCAATCCATCAGGCGGGAGCGCTGGAGGGATTGATAATGACTTCAGCAGCATGCTGTCACTCGTCAACGACACGCTGACGCGGAATAGCCCCGATGGCCTCTCTAACAATAATGGTGGGAGCGCGACCGCCCACGACACGATCATCGCCGGGAATCTGGGCCCCGATATCAGCGGCACGGTCACATCGAACGGGAACAACCTGGTCGGCAACACGCCTGGCAGCGGCATCACCAACGGCATGCATGGCGACATTGCCGGCACGTTCATCAGCCCGGTTGATCCGCTCCTCGCCCCGCTCGCACTTAACGCCCCCGGCACGACGCAAATGCACGCGCTCGGCCCGACCAGCCCGGCGATTGACGCGGGCGGCGCCTGCCCGTCCGGCGTTACCACCGACCAGCGCGGCGCGATGCGGCCGCAGGGGAATGCCTGCGACATCGGCGCGTACGAGTATGTTCCCGTCACGCCGACGCTCCAACCGGCACAGACCGGCACGGCGGGGCAACGTCTCGTCTTTACGGGCAGCGGCTTCCAGACCGGGACGACCGTGACGGTCAATGGCGCCTCGCTGCCGATCACGGTGGCGACGGGCGGGCAATCGTTCACGGCGCCTGTACCCGCACACGCGGCGGGAACAGTGCCGGTCGTCGTGACGAACCCCGGCACGGGGCATACGGCAACGAGCAGCCTGACATACGCAATGCCGAATGTCGCGCCATCACCGCCGCGCCCATCGGCATCGCTCGCGATGGGAACGCCGCCACCAATGCCCGCGCCACGACCACCGGGCGTATCGCCGAGCGGGGTGACGCCGAACCCTGTGCCACCATCCCGCTGATTGTACGCGCACAACACGCCAGCGGGAGCGGACCGACAATGTTATGCTCCCGCGACGACACACGCTGGCAATCTATCCACAAGAGTGCTAAACAGAGAAAGTGGGATGCAGCGAGGTGAGACGGTGAAAAGGGCGCTAAAGCTCTGAAAAGGCTGCCCAATGCTTTTGCACCCTGACCGCACCGTGGTAGGATAACGATGTTAGCACTCTCATCGTCTGAGTGCTAACATCAAATCAGCATCGGTTGGATCGGTTTTGTAGTGTACCGTACAGGAGGTAGGCCGTCTATGAGTGCAACAGCCGTCAAACTTCGCCCGCTGGGTGATCGCGTCGTCATTCAGCCCGTCAAGCGGGAAGAAGTGACGAAGAGTGGGATTGTCCTACCGGACACCGCGCAGGAGAAACCGCAACGCGGGATCGTCGTCGCCAAGGGCAAGGGCCGCAAACTGGACGACGGCACAATGGTTGAGATTGACCTGAACGAGGGCGATGAAGTGCTCTTCGCCAAGTACGCGGGTACCGAGTTCAAGGTCGAAGAAGAAGAGTATCTCGTTATCAGCGAGAAAGACATCCTCGCCGTCGTCGCCCCGTAACATCGTCCACCCACTGGGGTGGCGTTTTTGGTCGCGTAGGCGTCAGCCTACGCCCACGAGCGGATCGAAATCCGCTCAATCAGGAGGATTCTCCACTATGGCAAAACAGATCGCATTCAATGAGGACGCGCGCCGTCGCCTGAAGGTTGGCGTGGATACGCTGGCGAACGCCGTCCGCACGACGCTCGGCCCGAAAGGTCGCAACGTCGCCCTCGACAAGAAGTTCGGCGCCCCAACCGTCACGCACGACGGCGTCACAGTCGCCAAGGAGATCGAACTCGAAGACCCCTACGAGAATATGGGCGCGCAACTACTCAAGGAAGCCGCCACGAAGACCAACGACATCGCCGGTGACGGCACGACGACCGCCACGGTCCTCGCGCAGGCCATCGTCCATGAGGGACTGAAAAACGTTGCGGCGGGCGCGAACGCAATGCTGCTCAAGCAGGGCATTGACCTCGGCGCCGCGCGGGTCGCGGAGTACCTGAAGAGCCAGGCGGTGCAGATCAACAGCAAGACCGAAATCTCTCAGGTCGCGGCCATCTCAGCGCAGGACAAGGAGATCGGCGATTTGATCGCGGATGTGATGGACAAGGTCGGCAAGGACGGCGTCATCACGGTCGAGGAGTCCAAGGGCCTCGAGTTCGAGACCGAGTACACCGAGGGCATGCAGATAGATCGCGGCTACATCTCCCCCTACTTCCTCACCTCGCAGAGCGAGCGGCAGGAAGCGGCGATTGACGACCCCTACATCCTGATTACGGACAAGAAGATCTCCGCCGTCTCGGACATGCTCCCGGCGCTGGAGAAGGTCCTGCAGATGTCGAAGAACATCGTCATCATCGCGGAAGACGTGGATGGTGAGGCGCTCGCGACGCTCGTCGTCAACAAACTGCGCGGCACGATCAATGGCCTCGCGGTCAAGGCTCCCGGCTTCGGCGACCGCCGCAAGG
>JBPCPB010000216.1:0-4611 GCA_050999735.1 Thermomicrobiales bacterium
GGGAGGGGGGGGGCGGAGTGGGGGGGCGCTGTCCCCCCTTCCCCCCTACGGGAGAATGGGAGTGCCAAATATCATGACGGGTCTATTGTGAAAAAATATTACCCGTTACTCTCGGCGAGCCAGTCGAGGGCGACGGCGGCAGTCCAGGATTGATCGAGGGAGCCGAGCGGCTCGCCGGTGAAGGGTTCGTAGTATTCGCCGAACACGCTGTCCGCGAGTTGGTCGAGCGATGCCTGGCGCAGGTTCGCGGCGCGCTCCGTCTCACCGATCCGTATGAGCGCCCACCAGAAGAGCCAGTTCATCACCGGCCAGGTCGGGCCGCGCCAGTAGCGGCGGGAATCGAACACGGGATCGTCCGGGCTGGTGCTCGGTGGCACTGGCCAGCGGAGGCGTGGATGGCCCAGCCACGCCGGGGAATCGAGCGTCGCGAGGATCGCCGCGCGCCGCTCCGGGGAGAGATGCCCGGCGATCAACGGCGCGAAGCCGCCCATCACCTGGACGCGGATTGGCGCCCCGGCCCGCAGATCGTAATCGAGGCAGAGATTCAGCGCCGGGTCCCGGCGTTCGTTCAGACCGCGCAGGCTACGGTCTCGCCACTCGGTGATCAGCGCGCGATCCGCGTCCGGTGCGTCAATAATGTCCACAATTTCCAGCAGCGCGTCGTCCGCGGCGACGAAGATCGCGCTGAACCAGACGGCCTTGACGAGAAACGGATTCGTTCGGTAGGTCGTCGCCTCATCGTAGCGCCCCTGCTTCATCACCTCGACAATCCAGAGGTAGCGGTCGTATTCCGCCATCGTCGGCCGCATAGACGGATCGGCATGTTTGAGATCGTGCCGTTCGTAGGGCGGTAAATCTCCTACGGTAATCGCCGCCAGCGCGTCGTCCCAGGCGGGTGAGTTGTCCGCGCCGCTCTCCCACGGATGATAGATCGTCACGAGGCCGGATTGCTCCGGGTCGCGGTCGGTCGCGAGGTAGCGATGCCAGGCGAGCAAGCGCGGATAGAGTTCTCGCAAAAAGGCAGTCACGTCGCCTTCCGCCTCCGTGCCGCGCGCGGTCTGCCAGATATATTGTGCTGCGATGGCGTGAACAGGCGGCTGACACATACCGCTCGTCTGCACCGACGCGGGCTTTGCCGGTAAACGGTCTGTCGCCCAGCGTTCGAGATTGGGGAAATAGCCGCTCGCCGCCGGATTGAAGACGATGTGCGGCACCATCCCCGTCGTCCACTGCGCGGCGAAGAGCACCCGCAGTTCCTGCGCGGCGCGGCGGGTATCGAGATGCGCGAGGCCAATGGCGATAAAGGCGCTATCCCAACTCCACTGATGCGGGTAAAGGCTCGGTGCGGCCTTCGTCCAGCCGCCGAGGTCGTTCTCGCGTAGTACCTCCGCCGCGCGGACGGCCATCTGCTCCGGTGATCCGCCGAACGGCTGATTCGATGTGTTCATTTAGCAATAATCTCCTGGTGCGTCTCCGGATCGAACCAGCGTAGTTTGTCCCACTCCGGCTGCAACCAGAGGTCGCCACCTGTCTGCACCGCGAAATCCGTTCGTGTCAGCACCTTGACGCGCTGGTCGCCGACGACCGCCGTGATGAGCAAATTCGCTCCGACCGGCTCGATCACCTCCGCGCGGGCGGCGAGGGCATCCGTGACGGGTTGCAGACCGGCCTGAATATTCTCCGCGCGGATACCAATGCTGACTGTCGCACCATCATTCGCCGCTAGCGTGGCTGGCGCCTCCAGTACATGATCGCCGACAGTCACGCGTGCCCGCCCGTCCTGGCGCTGAAGCAGGCCGTGCAGGAAGTTCATCGGCGGGTTGCCGATGAAACTGCCGATGAACTCGGTCGCCGGGTTGTTGTAGACCTCCATCGGCGTGCCGCACTGGATGATCTCGCCGTCGCGCATCACGGCGATGCGGTCGCCCAAACTGAGCGCCTCGACCTGATCGTGCGTGACGTAGATCGTCGTCGTCTTGATTTCCTGCACCAGTCGCTTCAACTCGCTGCGGAAATTGAGCCGGAGGAGCGCGTCGAGGTTCGAGAGTGGCTCATCCATCAGCAGCACCAACGGCTCCATGACGATTGCCCGCGCCACCGCGACGCGCTGCCGCTGCCCACCGGAGAGTTGCGCCGAGAATCGGTCCAGATACGGCGTCAGTTGCAGGAGATCGGCGGCGCGCTCGACCTTGCGGCCGATCTCGCTCTTCGGCGTGTGGTGCATCCGCAGGCCGAAGGCGATATTGTCGCGCACCTTCATGTGCGGGAAGACGGCGTAACTCTGGAAGACCATCGCGATATCCCGGTTGCGCGGCGGCAAATCGGTGATATCGCGGTTGCCGATCAGGATGCTGCCGCTGTCCGGGTACTCCAGCCCCGCGATCATCCGCAGAAGCGTTGTCTTGCCGCAGCCGCTGGGACCGAGCAGCACCATGAATTCGGAATCGGCCACCGTAAGGTCAACGTCGTTGACGGCGGGCTGCTTACTGCCTGCAAAGGTCTTGATGATGTTCTGGATGTTGATTTCAGCCACAATCGCCTCCGGCGAGTAACGAGTCAAAAGTAACGAGTAACAAGCGATACGGCCTCGTTTTTTACTTTCGACTTGTTACTTGTTACTTTTGACTACCCACTACCGCACCACGCGCCCCCACATGTTGAAGAGATAGCGGCGCATGAAGAAGATGAAGACGAGGGAGGGGATGACGAGCGCGAAGCCGCCCGCGAACTTGTACGGCAACTGCGAGGAGTTGAGCGAGGCGAGTACCTGCGCGGGCAGCGTGCGGTTTTTCACCGTCAGGATCGTCGCCGCGAAGACCTCATTCCACGAGCCGACGAAGGTGAGGATTGCCGTCGCCGCCATCCCCGGCAGCGAGAGCGGCAGCATGATGCGCCAGAAGGCGGCGAGCGGCGTGCAGCCGAGCGTCAGCGCCGCCTCCTCCAGATCGCGCGGGATGCTGACGAAGACACTGCTCATGACGAGGATCGTCGTCGGCAAGCTGAACGCGGTGTGGACGAGAATGACGCCGAGCAGTTTGTCATAGAGATTCCAGTTGATGAAAGTCACGGCGAGCGGGATGGCGAGGATCACCGCCGGGAAGGCGCGGGTGGAGAGGATGAAGACCTGGAATGCCGCGCGGCCGCGGAAGACGAAGCGGGCGAGCGCCAGCCCGGCGGGCGCACCGATCAGCGTGGACAAGAGGAGTGTGCCAATACCGACGATGATGCTGTTGCGCACGGAATCGGGCACGCCCGTGGAGTGAATGAAGAACGAGAACGTCGCGGTCGAGAGGTCGCTCCGGTGTGGGATGAGCGCCTTCGGGAAGGCATAGATCTTCGCCTGCGGGCTGAAGGCGCTGATGACAATGAAGTAGATCGGCACGAGCATGAAGAGCGTGATGAGGATCGCCAGCAGATACAGCCCGATCCGCCCCATCATGTAGCGCCGCGAACGTGCCCGGTTCCGCACGACGGGCGCCGCTCTCTCAACCGGTCTCGTGATCGTGGCGGTACTCATTTACCTACCCCCTGCCCCCTCCCTAAAGGGAAGGGGTTGACTCATCTTGATGCCGTGGCCCATTGCCAACCGTCCTGCCGTCGCCAGAGGGCGTATGCTATGCGCCCCTATATTCCCAGCCCGTATTGCTCCCCTCTCCTTTTCTGACAAGCAAAGGAGATGGGTCGGGGGTGAGGTTTACAACCCCTGCTGCTCGTCACGCACACGCAGGGCGCGCAGGTAGACGATCGTCACGACGATCGAGACGACGATGATCACGACCGCGTATGTGGCGGCGATGTAGTTGTTGGTCAGGGTGGCGCGCCAGTAGTACGCCTCCTCGGCCAGCACCGGGATAGTGCGCCCAACCAGCGCCAGCACGATGGCGAAGACCTGGAAGGCGGCAAGCGTGCGCAGGATGAGCGCCACCTGGAGGCTGGGACGCAGGAGCGGCAGCGTCACGTAGCGGAATCGCTGCCAGGCGGTCGCGCCGAAGACCTCCGCCGCCTCGCCGTAATCCTTCGGGATCACCTGGATGCCGGCGAGGAGGATAATCATGACCAGCGAAGTCGCGCGCCACATCTCCGCGATCACGATGCAGAGGAACTGACTAACCGGGTGCTCGATGGTCAGGAACGGGAAGGGGTTTTTCTCGAAGCCCAACCCGTACCAGATCGAATTAAGGAAGCCGTTCGGAGAGAAGATGGAGAGCCAGACGATCCCGGCGGCGAGGTCAGAGATCGCCAGTGGGATCGCCCAGATATAGAGAAAGAACCCCTTGCCCTTCAGGTCGGCTTGCAACAGCAATGCCATCGCCAGCGCGAGCACCAAATTGCACGGCACGATGACGACGATGAACAGCACCGTGAACTTGACCGCCGGCCAGAAGTAGGTGTCTCCTGTCATGCGATGAAAGTTCGCCGTCGTGAAGCCGCCATGCTCCCCACGAACGGACAGAAAGAGCGCTTGGAACATCGGCCAGACGACGAAGACCGCGAGGAAGAGCGCGGCGGGGATGAGCAGCAAATAGACGGACAATGCGTTGCCGGACCCGGCGGGGGGGGGGGGGGGGCGGGGGGGGGGGGGAGGCGACCGCCGCCCTTCGGATGAGTTGG
>JBPCPB010000334.1:0-9218 GCA_050999735.1 Thermomicrobiales bacterium
TTGAAGGGAGCGAAGGGAGCGTGCCTGCGTGAAGATCGAGCAGAAGATCAAAGACCTCGGCCTCGAAATGCCGAACAACCCGCCGAACCCGGCATCGAAAATCCTCATGTACCGGCGCGCGGGCAACATCGTCTATCTCTCCGGCCACGGCCCCTCGCGCGGTGGCAAGAATCAATATATCGGCAAACTCGGCCAGGAGTTCACGACGCAACAGGGCTACGACGCCGCGAAACTGACGATGCTCAACCTGCTGGAGTCACTCAAGCACTGCATCGGCGATCTCGACAAGGTGACACAGATCGTCAAACTGCTCGGCCTCGTCAACTCAACGCTCGATTTCACTGAGCAACCCGGCGTCATCAACGGCGCGACCGAACTCTTGATCGAACTCTACGGCGACGCGGGCCGCCACGCACGCTCCGCCGTCGGCATGGCGCAGTTGCCCGGCGGCATGGCCGTCGAAATCGAAATGATCGTCGAAGTCGCGGACTGAGGGAGACCGATAGCGCAGAGACCACAGAGGACGCAGAGAACGCAGAGAGGGAAATATAAAGGGAAGAATCAGCGAACCTCTTTTTCCTCTGTGTCCTCTGCGCTCTCTGCGTCCTCTGCACTACCGTTCCCGTTGCAGGTGTGTGACGATGGTGGTCCAAGGGGCGGCGGCGAGGGCGGCGTGCATCTCCGCTTCATTGGTGAAGGTTTGTGAGAGGCGACGGCCCTCGCAGACGAGCGAGACAGTATAGGCGTGGAAGGGCCACGGATCCACTGTGACGTTGAGCGGATCATCATGCACTGGCGCGAGGGTCAGCGATGTTTCGCTCTCGGCGGTTGGCACATCGGGAATCGCCGTCGGTTCATGGACGCCGTGGCAGAGCGCGAGTGAGAGACGATCCCACGCCGAAACGAGGCGACGATTGCGCGCGATGGCCTCCGGCGTCGCATAGGGCGCATAGACCGGATCGCTGCGGAGCGTGTCGAGTAGCCACTCCTGAAACGCGTATTCGTCGTTGAGGTAGGCTCGCGCCGCCTTCGCCTCTTCCGGCGTATCGCGCGTCCAGTCGTGGTATCGCTCGTAGAGGCCGGTACCGTGCAGCGACGTGAGGAGCGCCGGATAGCGACCCTGCACGAGCGCGAGACGCGCCGCCTCGGTCCAGCACCGGACGTGCTCGCGCACCGGCATGTTTCGGAAGTGGTACGGGCGACCTGTCTCAGGATTGAGCGTTGGCGCGCGGTCCCACGCGCTCATGCCGATATCGTGCTGCTCCGCGCCGAGACAGACCTCCTCCCATGGCGCGAACGCGCCGAACGCCGCATTGCCCCAGTGTCGCGCCAGTTGCGCCGCGATCCACGCATGCATCGGTTGCGTGATCACAATTAGCCCATCCGGGTCCTCACGATGCAGCATCTTCTGATCCTTTCACTGAACCACCAAGTAGAGAGATATAGCACAGAGATCATAGAGAACGCAGAGGACACAGAGAAGAGAAAATAAAAGGATTTCTCTGTGGTCTCTGTATCCTCCGTGTCCTCTGTGCTGAGTCTTTCATCGAACTGTTGGAATCTTTGCGGTTCGATCCGGTTTCCGCCGTGTCCGTGTATCATGCCGCGAGTGGGAGTAGCGTGCAATCGCGGGCGAGGTGGATGTGGCGACATTTTTTCCGAGCGATTTTGTCTGGGGCACGACGACATCAGCCTATCAGATCGAGGGTGCGGTACGTGAGGACGGGCGGGGTGAGACGATCTGGGATCGCTTCACGCATACGCCGGGCACTGTGCGCGATGGCGGCACCGGCGATGTCGCGTGCGATGCGTATCACCGCTACCGCGAGGACAGTGATCTGATGCGGCGCATCGGTGTCAATGCCTATCGTTTCTCGGTCGCATGGTCCCGTATCTATCCGGAGGGATATGGGCGACTGAACGGAGCGGGGTTGGATCACTACGAACGCGTCGTGGATGCCCTGCTCGCGGCAGACATCGCG
Source organism: Thermomicrobiales bacterium (assembly GCA_050999735.1). Classification (GTDB taxonomy): domain Bacteria; phylum Chloroflexota; class Chloroflexia; order Thermomicrobiales; family JALYUS01; genus JALYUS01. The sequence goes on from JBPCPB010000334.1 coordinate 1,983, forward strand.
CCGTATCTGACGCTCTACCACGGCGATCTCCCGCAAGCATTGCAGGAGCGCGGCGGTTGGGTGAACCGCGATACGATTTCCGCCTTCGCGGAGTACGCGGATACCCTCTCCCGCCGCCTCGGCGACCGCGTCGCCCACTGGGTGACGCAGAACGAGCCGTGGCATGTCGCCTATCACGGCCATATTACAGGCGAGAGTGCGCCGGGTCTCCGCGATTGGAAAACGGGTGTGCAGGTGGCGCACAACATCCTCGTCTCACATGGCGAGGCGGTACCCATCCTCCACGCGAACGGCACTGCGGCGACGCGGATCGGCATCGCGGTCGGCGTCACGCCCTGTTATCCCGCGACGGATCGCGAGGCAGATGTCGCGGCGGCCGTCCGGTACGATGGGTTCGTGAACCGCTGGTATCTCGATCCACTCTTTCGCGGCACGTACCCGGACGACGTAATGGAACTCTTCGGGGCGGACGCGCCGGAAGTGCGAACGGCGGACATGGCAACAATTGCCACCCCGATTGACTTTCTCGGTGTCAACTATGCCACGCACGCCGTCATCCGCGACGATCCATCCGCCCCCATCATGGCGACGCGCCTCTCGCCGGAAGATGAAGCGGGCATGGCCGGAGTTGAAGGGTTGTACGACGTTCTGACGCGCGTGCGGCGGGAGTATGCGCCCGCATCCATCCTCATCACCGGCAATGGCACGCCCGACAACGCCGAACCGGACGAGCACGGCGTCATCAACGACCGCGCCCGGCTCGATTACCTACGGGCCATCTTTCCGCAGATGCTCCGCGCGCTCGACGCGGGCGTGCCGCTCCGGGGCTATTTCCTCTGGACGTTGATGGACTGTTTCGCCTTCCCCGGCGGCTACACGACCCGCTTTGGCATCGCCTACACCAACTTCGCCACCCAGACCCGCAGCCTGAAGGAGAGCGGCCACTGGTACGCCCGCGTCATCGTCGAGGATACAGTCCGCGATGCCTGACGATTAGGATGGTCGCATATGCATCCAACAAGTTATGCGAAAGCGCTTTTTTGCGACGAATCAGGAATGCATGGCGATGCCCGATACCTATATATTGGCGCACTCAGATGTTCATTCCGTCGCGCAGAGATATTACATGAGCAATTGCTGCAGGTTCGTCAAGAACATAGTCTCATAGCTGAAATGAAATGGGGCAAGGTGTCGCCTGCATATCTGCTTGCATATCAAGCATGGGTAAAAGTGTTTGTAGATGATCCATACTGCCGATTTTGGGCGATGCGAACCCCGAAATCCGAGTTCGCACGAAAAAAGGAGGAGCGCTATATCGGCGCATATCAAACGTTTCTGTTCAATGCCGTACCATGGGCACATGGATGTCGAGTCGTCGTGGACGGGTCTGACCTCCGTCGTCGCTCACACTGGGATAGAGTTTGTTTCATAGTCAATCGCGCACGCGGGGGTCGTTGCATCCGAACGATTAGAGCCGTTGACTCTCATAGTCATAATTTAATTCAACTGACAGATGTACTGCTCGGTGCGTTAGCAGCCCGCGATATGAATACAACGCAAGAGTTCTCTGCGAAAAGGCAGTTGATAGAAACGATCGAACCAGCATTTGAAGAAGGCCGAATACGTCTATGGGATAATGATTGGACTACCTCGTCGTGAATACCTGAGCCAACGCACCAGAGCCAATCAACGCCGTTGTTCGGCCCGGCGATACAACCATCCAGCGATATTGACACATCTACGGTAATTTTCCCCGTTAGTTCTTTTCCGTTCCTGCTGGTTGATAGGTGAGGACAACGACGCCTGAACTGAATGTCTTTGTCTCGACAAGTTTCAGCGTTTTCGTATCGCTCCCCTCTCGAAAGAGGCGCTTTCCGCTCCCCAGGATAATGGGATGAACCATAAATCGGTACTCATCAATGAGGTCATGCTGCATCAGCGTGTGGACAAGTACGCCACTGCCAGCAACTAAAACGTCCTGACCAGGCTGCTGCTTCAGATTGATTACCGCTTCCGCGACATCACCCGTGATGAGCCTCGCGTTCCACGCAACCTCTTCCAAGGTCGTGGACGCAACGTACTTGTGCATGGTGTTCATTTTCTCGCCAAACTCCCCGGTACCCGTCATAGACGGCCAGGCGGCGGCAAAGCCCTGATAGGTCACGCGCCCCAGGAGCAGCGCGTCGCTCGCAAAGAGTTCATCGGACTTGAACTGCGCCGCCTCGTCATTCCAGAATTGAAAGGACCACTGGCCGGGTTCTTCCATGACGCCATCCAGCGTGACATACTCCGTGACAATTACTTTTCTCATTGAACCCTCCGGCGTGCGCGACTGCCCTGTTTGGGCGCCAGACTCTGACGAAGTGGAACGATTCTGCGTCATACCCACCTCCGTGCTTGGTTGAACCGTCATCGGGCGTCACTCCCTATATAGAACTTACGTTCTTATAGTAGCAGTGCTGTCAAGCCCTGCGGGATCAGAATTACCCCGCTGCATCAATCGCCGCACCAGTGCCCGCTCGTCCGGTCCTACTGTACCGAGGGCGAGCAACGCGGCGCAATAGACCGCGCCGCCAATCACCGCGCCCGCCCACGCGCCCAGCCCCACGCGCCACCCGACGCCCCACGCGACGACCGCGAAGAGTGCCGCCGCGACGCAGGGCTGCCACGCCAGCCGCACGAGCGGCAGCGGGCCAAGGAAGCGGCGAATCCAAAGCACAAAAGGAACAAAGAGCACGACTTCCGACAACACGGAGATCACCGCCGATGCACCGTACGAATAGTGCGGGATGAAGAGCAGATTCGCGACGATGTTGAAAATCACCGTCGCGACAAATGCCCATGTCATCCGTCGCTGCTGGCCGAGGGCAATCAGGACGTACTGTGTCACGCCATTGACGAACGAGAAGGGCAGGAGCCAGATGATTAGACGAAGCGCGGTCGCCGCACCCGGCAGATACGCCGTGCCGCCGACGATCCGCACAAACTCCGGGGCAAGCGCCGTCACACCGACTGCCATCGGCAGGGCAAGAATGAGTAACACGCGCACGGCGAAGTGATACGTCCGCGATAGGCTGACGCGGTCGCGCATCGCTTGCCGCGCCAGTTGCGGGAAGAGGACGAGTGTGAACGTGGAAGAGATGATGAGTAGCGTGTTGATTAACTTGATGCTCACGCCGTACAGCCCGACCGCCGTTTCCCCTTTGAGCGGTTGGAGAATGAAGACATCGAGCGTAAAAAAGAGCGATTGCAGGAGCGCGTTGACGAGCAGCGGCCCGCCATCGCGCAGCAACCGCCGGGCCGCGCCCCACGGCAGCGACCATTGCGCCCGCACGCCGAGCCGCCGAATGAGCAGCATGATTGGCCCGAGCGTCAGCAGATTCGCGACGACCGCCGCGGCCGCCAGTCCAACCGGCCCCCAGCCGACAAGGAGCGATCCCGCCCGCAAACCCAGCCCGACGAGGCTGCCGAGGATCGTCACCGCCGCCGGGATCTCGAACCGCTCGCGCCCGTTGAAGACGCTCGTCGCGGCGTCCGTGTAGGCGGTCGGCACAATCGAGAGCGCAAGCAGGGAGACCGCGCCGACCTGCACCGCGCCAATGCCGCCCCAGAGCGTGTTCGCGCCGACAAAGAGCGCGAGCGGCGGCAGTGAGATCGCGAGCAGCACGAGCCGCAGAAGCGTCGTCTGACCGAGTAGCGCTCCCGCCCGCTCCGGCGCGTGCGCGATTTGCTGCGTCGCCAACACGCCCAGCCCGAAGTCCGTCACGGTCTTCAGGTAGATCCAGACGAGGATCGCGTACTGATACTGGCCGTTCCCGATTGGCCCCAGCGCGCGAAGCATATAGAGCGCGAAGAGAAAATCGAGTCCCTTGTTTGTGAACTGCGAGAGGAGCAGGAAGCCGCTATTCTTCGCGACCACCTGCACCGCGTTCGCGCTCCGCCCCCGGCTCCAGCGCGCCCAGAAGACCAGCGCCCCGACGAACGCCAGCGCCAGCAATCCAATGACGAGAGACGCGAGCAGAACTTTCATAGCACCTACGCGGAATTACGGCGGGGCAATCCGGCCGCGCCCCGATTGCTCAGGGTACACGTTCCCCGCGTTTGGCGCACATCGGGGCGGCCACGTCGCGATAAGGAACCATCCGCGTGGGCCGCGCCCGTGGGCAAGCCGTCTGGCCCAGGTGATTGGCGAGCGACGCAACGCGGCCGCATCCAGCATCTCCAATCGTCTGGTGCAAAAACTCCACTCCCGCAACACCTGCTGGATCCGCATCGCCCCCGTGTCCAGCGCGTATCCCGCTTCCGCGAGCGCGCCCTGATTCAACCGGATTTCCAGTGGCGCGCCCGGTTGTGCGAGCATAATGAGGCCATTGAAGAACGCCGGGTCGCCATCAAGCAATGCGGCGAGCAGGCTTCCCCACGGGAAGTTAATCGTCACCCGTGTTGCCAGCCCGCACAGTTCGCGGGGGAGCGCTAACGCATTCGCGATGATGAAAAGGGCATTGCGTGGCGCGTTCCGCGAGCCGCCGCGCAGATTCTCCCGGCAGGCGTCAATGCCGATTGCGAACCCCGACGGGTATTCCCGCGCGATCGTTCGGACATAGCGGCCATCTCCCGTACCAATATCAATCAAAATCTCCCGGTACCCAACGATCCGTGCCGCCAGCGTCGCGGCGTCAATGGCCCATGTCTGTTTGCCACAGATACCTTCCATGCGCTTTCCATCCGTTCTCTCGTTTCGGCGTGTCGTCGAAATGCGAAAGAACGGACGGAGGCGCACGGGCAGTCGGTCGTCGGGGCGCGGCGAAAGAGCGCCAGCGTCAACCGCCGTCGAGGCTATCGGGCGTTGGTTGTTTCTGTGGGCGAATTAAAGCAAAACGTGTGGGCCAGTGGCCCACGAAATCAGTGTCAGATGGATCGTTGTACCGCGTTACCTCTTAGCAGGGAGGGCGGGCAAGGTGCGCGATTTGGATGCTCATCACGGAAGTCCTTTCTAAAGTAGGTACTGGTAAGTTCGTGCCATCATAGCGCGGCAATCGCCTCGATCTCGACGAGTTGCCCTTCGTAGCCGAGCAGAGCCACGCCCAGCAGGGTACTCGCCGCAGCGGCGATTGGTGACTCCTGGACCGCCTTCCAGACCGCGACCAGATCGGCACGATTCGTCGAGACGACATAGACGGTGGTCTTGAGTACGTCGTCCCCCGTCGCACCGGCTGCTTCCAGCGCCCGCATGAGGTTCGCGAGCGTCTGATGCGCCTGCGCAACGTAGTCGCCGGAGCCGACGAGCTGGCCCTCGGCGTCAAGGGGCACAGCCCCTGCGGTGGTAACGAGCCGACCTCCCGTCGCAGTGACGACGTGAGCATAGCCGGATGGCTCAGCCAGATCAGGGGCATTGCGACGTTCAAGCATGAAGGCCTCTCGTCTCTTACCGATCAGTTGTAATACGCGCTAGTCAGGCACAACCAGCGATGTCCCACGACGATGCAAGTGTATCACGACGCTCCATGATAGACACGCAGGAGCGTGCGGGCGGCATCGCCCCAGCCCATCGTGGCGGCACGCCCCAGACCCGCCGCGCGGCGGGTAACGCGGGTCATTTCGTCCGCGTTGAGAGCGGCGGTGATCGTCTCCGCGAGGGCCGTGGCATCGCCGGGATCAGCGTACCACGCGGCATCGCCCGCCACTTCGCGGTGCGGCGGGATGTCCGACGCGACGACCGGGACGCCGCACGCCATTCCTTCGAGCACCGAGAGGCCAAACCCTTCGTACCACGCGGGCGCGACAACCGCATCCGCCGCATTGTACAGGGCAGGCAAGAGCGCGTCTGGCGGCGAGCCGAACTGCACCCGCCCGGCGAGATGGAGTTCCTGGAGCGTCTCGAAGATTGGGCCAAACTGCCAGCCTTGCCGCCCGGCGATGACGAGCGTATGCGGCAATCCTGCCGCGCATAGCCGGGCATAGGCGCGCAGGAGCGTCGGGTAATTCTTGCGCGGCTCCAACGTGCCGACCGCGAGCAGATAAGGCCGCTCCGCGCTCCCAACGAGGTCTGTCACTGCCATCCGCGCCTCAGCACGCTCGCCGGGCGGATAGGGACGGAATCGCCCCTCGACGCCGTTCGGCACGACCGAGACGCGCTCTGGTGGGATATGCAGCCGCTCAACGACCTCTCGCGCGGTGAAGGCGGAGACGGCCAGCACCCGATCCGCCCGCCGGACAACGCGCGGGACAACGCCCCCGAGATACGCCGCCAGCGACGGCTCGGCGTAGCGCGGCACGGCGAGGAAACTGAGGTCATGCACCGTCACGAGCAGCCGAGCATGGCGGGCGCGTGGCGCGACGTAGTCGAGCGCGTGATAGCAATCCACCGGCCCGGTGAATTGCTCCACCGGCACTGGCAGGCGGGCGCGATGCCAGAGGCGCGTCATCCACGCGGCAGGGAGCGGCAGCCGCGTGAGCGTCACATTTTCACCAGGTCCGTAGCCGGGCGCGATTGCCGACAGATGGAGATCGCCCTCCGGCGGGTGCGGCACGGGCAGGAATCCATCCGGGATCACGCCATCTCGCCTCTCGGTCGCATAGAGATAAGTATACTGCGTCTCCCGATCGAGCAGCGGCAATGCCCGTGCCAGATGCCGCGCCACCCGCCCGATCCCCGCCCCCTGCGTCATCGCGGGCGTCACATCTACCGCAACACGGAGAAGGACTGAGGACTGAGGACTGAGGGGAGCACTTTCACGTCTTTGCCTTTTCTCCTCGTCATTTCGTAGGGGCGGTTCGCGGACCGCCCCCTCGCAGCAGCTGGACCCAACGGAGAAAGGGAAAGATGGCTTTGGCAAGGGCGATTGTACCTCCGGCGCGATCGCCCCTACGAACCATCATGCCATTGCTATCATGCGCGCATCGGAAGCCCGTCTCGCTCAGCGCTCAGCACTCGTTACTTTTTCCTGCTGAAGATATAGAGGACGAGACCGATGAGGAGGACGCTCCAGTAGCCGATTACGCGGTCAATGACGGCGACGGAGGCGGCGGCGTTGCGCTCCACGCCGACCCATTGCAGGATACCGATGATCCCCGTTTCGACCGCGCCAAGCCCGGCGGGAGTAAGCGGGATCGTCGTCAGGAGCGAGGCGGCGAGCGCGACGAAGACCGTCACCGCGAGCGAGACATCAATACCGAGCGCGCGGGTGATACAGAAAACGCGCAACCCTTCCAGCGACCAGATGATCGCCGTCAGTC
>JBPCPB010000378.1:0-10175 GCA_050999735.1 Thermomicrobiales bacterium
AGGCGTGATGCGGGTGTTGGTCGCTACCCTATGGGCGGTCGTGCGGGTGGGGCTGGAGGTGTTGTCCGCCCCCATCCGCCTCGCCGTCGTCGGGCAGGTCGCCAGCATTGAGGCGGCGGCGCAGGCGAGCGAGACGCTCCTGCCTGATGTCGTGCTCGTCGAATACGAGTGGGACGACGCGCTGCTTGTGCCGGGTCTGCTCGCCCTCGGTGCGGGCAGCCACGTCCCGGCGGTCGTCGTGCTGACGGAGCATCCATCCGCACTTTGGGCGGCGGTCGCGCTCCGCTCGCGCGTGCGGGCGGTCTTGCCGCGCGAGGCGACGGCGGCGGAGATCATCGCGGCGGTGGAGGGAGCGGCGGCGGGGCTTGTCGTGCTCCATCCCGATACCGCTGAGGCGGCGCTCGCCTCGCTGGCCGCCGTACCAACGACAGCGGCGATAGATGCCCCGGCGCAGGTACTGACGCCGCGCGAAATCGAGGTGCTGCACATGCTCGCGGAGGGGCTGGGGAACAAGACGGTGGCGCGGCGGCTCGGCATCTCCGAGCACACCGTCAAGTTCCACGTCGGCTCGATCTTTTCCAAATTGAACGTTTCCAGCCGTACGGAAGCGGTGACGGTCGGCGTGCGGCAGGGGCTGGTGATGCTCTGAGAAGTAACGAGTAGCGAGTAACGAGAGGGAGCCAAGCCATCGCTCCTGGTCTATACTCTATACTCTATACTCGTTACTCGCTACTCGTTACCTTATTGGGGGGTTAGGTGCGCACCGAAGAGACTGAACGCGTTGGCGAAGAAAAGGAGACCGGGCGGCTTGAGGCGTTCAGCGATGGTGTCTTCGCGATCGCCGTGACGCTGCTCGTGCTCGAATTGAAAGTCCCGCTCCCGGGCACGCTCCAGGGCGACAGTCTGCTCCGTACGCTTCTGCATGCGTGGCCCGCCTATCTCGCCTTCGTGACGAGTTTCGCGACGATTCTGATCATGTGGATCAACCACCACAATCTTTTCAGACTGATCGTCCACACGGATCACACCTTTCTCCTGCTGAACGGGTTCCTGCTCCTTACCGTTACGTTCATCCCTTTCCCGACCAACATCATCGCCGAGTATATCCGGGAGCCGGAGGCGCGCACCGCGTCGGTCTTCTACGCGGGCACCTTCCTGCTCATGGCGATCGCCTTCAACCTCGTCTGGCGCTATGCGGCGCATGACAGGCGACTCCTGGCGCGCAATGTGGACATGCGATTAGTCGGCATCATCAACAAGCAGTTCCAGATTGGTCCCTTGCCGTATGTTCTCTGCGTTGTGGCCGCCATCATCAACGCCATCGCCGGGTTTGCGCTCGTTATCGTGCTCGCGATCTACTGGGCGTTGCCGGAGCATATGCGGCCGGGGCTGGGACGCGGCGAATAGAATCGGGCGCGGCGGTGTTAGACAAGAGATGAGCACGCGTTACACCGGACTGCATGCGATCAAACGACGGGGACTGCTTCGCACCATCGGCGCGGCGGCACGGGTCTGGGGCATCGTTTTCCGTATCCAACTGGCACGATTGACCGTAGATCACATCATGAAGCAAAGGGCAGACACCATGAACGCGCACGACATCATCCGCACCGAAGTTCTCAGTTGGCCCGGCGTCACGGAAGAACCGCACCGCTTCGGCGGCATGGAGTTCCGCATCGGCAAGCGCGAACTCGGCCATCTGCACGGCGACTACCTCGCCGATTTGCCGTTCCCCGTCCGCGTGCGCGAGGAATTAGTGCGCGAAGGGAAGGCGATGCCGCATCATATCCTGCCGCAAAGCGGCTGGGTTAGTTATCCAATCCGCGACGAAAGCGCGATCCCCGGCGCCCTCGACCTCTTCCGCCTCGCCTACGACCGGGCAACCAGTGCACACAACGGAAGCACAGAGGAAACAGAGCGCACAGAGAACGCAGAGAAACGCGCGGGAGAGGGAAGGGACGATGAGACAGGAGATTGAAAGCATAGAGATGGACCAGGGATTCCTTTCTCGCCCTTTTTCGTATTTTCTCTGTGCGCTCTGTGTCCTCTGCGTTCTCTGTGCTTCGTATTAAAGGAGTTGTGATTGGCACAACGTCCACGTGGTAGTCCGAGTGGCGGGATGACGCCGCAGCCGGGGGGCGGGAAGGCGCTCCGGCGGGCCTTGTGGTACCTGCGCGCCTACTGGCGGGACGCGCTTGGCGCGCTGTTCGCCCTTATCATGGTTTCGGCGGCGAACCTCGTCGCGCCGCAGATGATCCGCTTGGCGATTGACAGCGGTATCGCGCACCACCGCCGGAACGCGGTGATCCTCGCTGTCGTCGGGTTGATCGGGATCGCGGTGGTGCGCGGGCTGTTCAATTTCATGCAAGGGTTCCTCGCCGAACGCGCCTCGCAGGGCGTCGCGTATGACCTGCGCAATGCCCTCTTCGCGCAGATCGAACGGCTCAGTTTCAGTTACTACGACCGCGTCGAGGCTGGGCAACTGCTGACGCGCGTCACGAACGATGTCGAGCAAATCCGCGCCTTCGCGGGGAGCGGCGTCGTGCAACTCGCGTCGGCATTTGTCATGCTGATCGGCAGTACGGCCTTGCTGCTCTTGCTGAACTGGCAACTCGCGCTCGTCGCGCTGGCGACGATCCCGCCGCTCTTTCTCCTGCTCCTGCGTTTCGTGCGGCGGATTGGCCCGTTGTTCGGGCAGGTGCAGCAGATGCTTGGGCGGCTCAATGGCGTCTTGCAGGAGGACCTCGCGGGCATCCGCGTCATCCGCGCCTTCTCGCGCGAGGAGTACGAGACGGCGCGCTACCGGGCGATCAACGACGAACTGCTGAACAAGAATCTCCAGACGATTCGCGCCTTCTCGAACAACTTTCCCTTTGTCTTCTTCTTCGCCAATCTCGGCACCTTCGCCGTCGTCTGGTTCGGCGGCTGGCAGGTGATTGGCGGCGCGCTGACGGTCGGGTCGCTGATCGCCTTCAATAGTTACCTCAGTTTCCTCTTGTTCCCGATCCTGACGATCGGCTTTCAGGCGGCGGGCATCTCCCGCGCCGGGGCGAGCGCGCTCCGGGTCTTCGATGTGCTGGATGCGCCGCTCGATGTCCATGATGCGCCGGACGCGGTCGCGCTGCCGCCCGTCGCCGGGCGGGTCGTCTTCGATGACGTGCATTTCCGCTATCCGGGGAGCGAGCGGGAGATTCTGCGCGGTGTTAGTTTCGCGATTGAGCCGGGGCAGACGGTGGCGGTCCTCGGCACGACCGGCTCCGGCAAGAGCACGCTGATGAATCTCCTGCCCCGCTTCTATGATGTGACGGGCGGCGCGGTGACGGTGGACGGTCACGATGTGCGCCATGTGACGCTCGCCAGCCTGCGCGGCCAGATCGGCATCGTCTTGCAGGAGACGTTACTCTTTAGCGGCTCGGTACGCGCCAACATCGCCTACGGCAAGCCGACCGCGACCGAGGAAGCGATCGAGGCGGCGGCACGCGCGGCGCAGGCGGACGGTTTTATCCGTGCCTTGCCGCAGGGATACGAGACGATCGTCGGCGAGCGGGGTGTCGGCCTTTCTGGTGGGCAACGGCAGCGGATCGCCATCGCTCGCGCCCTGCTCGTTGACCCGCGCCTGCTGCTCCTTGACGACAGCACCTCCACCGTGGATGCCGAGACGGAGTCGCTCATTCAGGAAGCGCTCGACCGCCTGATGCGCGACAGCCGCCACACCGCTCTCGTGATCGCCCAGCGCATCAGCACCGTCCGGGACGCCGACCGCATCCTTGTGCTCGATCAGGGGAGAATCGCCGCGCAGGGCACCCACACCGAACTACTGCGCGACAGCCCGCTCTACAACGACATCCTCGGCTCCCAACTGATCGCTGACACCCGCGATCCCATCGTGGTAGGGGACTGAACCATGAGCACAGAGATCGCATGCTGCCCAAAGGGCGCCCGCACAGAGAACACAGAGAGGGAAGAAGGAAAAAGAGAGATGAATTTGGGTTTCTTTCATAAATCTCTTTCCTCTGTGCCCTCTGTGCCCTCTGTGTTCTCTGTGCTTGCCCGTCTTCCAAGGAGGTAATTGTGGCGCAGGCGATGCGGGTGATGACAGAGACGGCGGAGGAGCGGGCGCGGCATCGGGGGGCGACGGCGCGGCGGCTCGTGGGGGAGATGGCGCCGTACCGGGGGCGCATCCTGATCGGCTTCGGTTTCATCGTCGTCGGGGCGGTGGCGCAGGCGGCGGGGCCGCTCCTGATCGGGCGCGCGATTGACCATGCCATCCTGCGCGGCGATCGGCCGGGGCTGACGCGGATCATGCTCGCGCTGCTCGCCGTCTATGCCGTCGGGACGCTGGCGTCGCGCGGGCAGGTCTGGCAGGTCGGTGCGATCGGGCAGCACGTCCTCGCGTCGCTACGCGCCCGGCTCTTCGACCGCTTCCAGCGCCTGCCGCTCGGATTCTACGACCGCCGCCCGGTTGGCGACCTGATGAGCCGCGTCATCAACGATGTGGACACGCTCAATCAACTGCTCTCGCAGGGGCTGACGCAACTCGTTGGCGCGCTCTTCAGCCTGATTGGCATTCTGATCGCGATGCTGGCGCTCAACCTGCCCCTCGCGCTCGTCAGTTTCCTGATTATCCCCGTCATGCTGCTGGTGACAACCTCCTTCGCGCGGCGGGCACGCAAGGCGTTCCGGACAACGCGCGAGACGGTCGGCGACGTGACCGCCGAATTGCAGGAGGAGATTACCGGCGTGCGGGAGGCGCAGGCCTTCAACCGCACGGAGGAGAACATCGCGCGGTTCCGCAAGCGCAACGCCGCCAATCGCACCGCCAATGTCCAGGCCGTCGCGATTACCTCCGCCTTCTCGCCGACGATTGACGTGCTCAGTACGCTCGCCACCGCGCTCGTCATCGGCTTCGGCGGCTACCTCGTCTTCCACGGCAATCTGACGGTCGGCGTGCTGGCGGCCTTTTTGATCTACATGCAGCAGTTCTTCCGCCCGATCCAACTCGCCTCGCAGGTCTACACGCAGTTGCAGGCGGCGCTGGCGGGCGGCGAGCGGATTTACGCGATTCTCGATGAGGAGCCGGAAACCACCGATCCGCCCGGCACGCCCGCCCTCGGCCACGTCGCGGGAGAGATCGCCTTTGAGAACGTCACCTTCGCCTATAACCTCGATCAACCAGTATTGCACGATGTCTCGTTCCAGATTGTGGCGGGGCAGACGGTCGCGCTCGTCGGGCAGACGGGGGCGGGCAAGACGACAATCGCGAACCTCATTCCCCGCTTCTACGATGTGACGCGCGGCGCGGTGTTGGTGGACGGGCAGGACGTGCGCCATGTGACGCAGCAGAGCCTCCGCCGCCAGATCGCCATCGTCTTGCAGGAGCCGTTTCTGTTCAGCGGCACGATTGCCGAGAATATCCGCTACGGCAATCTCTCAGCGACGCGGGAGCAGATCGAGGCAGCGGCGCACGCGGTAGACGCGCATGCTTTCATCGCGGCGCTGCCGGAGGGGTACGAGACCGTGCTCGGCGCGGGCGGTGGCACGCTCAGTCAGGGGCAGCGGCAGCTGCTCGCCTTCGCCCGCGCCATCCTCGCGGAGCCGCGTATCCTGATCCTCGATGAGGCGACGAGCAACATTGATACCCGCACCGAGGCGACGATCCAGCGCGCCCTCGGCACCCTGCTTGCCGGGCGGACGAGCATCGTCATTGCGCACCGCCTGAGCACAATCCGCAACGCCGATCTGATCCTCGTCGTCGAGGGCGGGGAGATTGTCGAGCGCGGCACGCACGACGAATTGCTGCGTCAGAATGGCCGCTATGCCGATCTTTCCCGTCGCCAGTTCCAGGATACGCCCGCGCCGGTCATCGCGGCGTCGTAGTGCCGTCCCCATAATCCGCATATCGCTTCTCCGTGTATAATCGCTTGGACAGATTTCGCACATCACGAAAGGGGCGGCGCGATGAAAGCGGCGAACGACTTCAAGGCATTTATTCTTCGGGGCAATGTCGTTGATCGGGCGGTCGGTATCATCATCGGGGTGGCGTTCGGGACGGTGGTGACCGCCTTCGTCAAGGACCTCATCACGCCCTTGATCGCGGCCATCGGCGGCAAGCCGGACTTCTCTGCCATCGGCTTCACGCTCCACCACAGTCGCTTCCTCGTCGGGGATTTCGTCAACACGGTCGTCTCGTTCCTGATTATCGCGGCGGTCGTCTTCTTCTTTGTCGTCCGGCCCGTCAACGCGCTGATGAACCGGCGGAAGACCGAGACGTCCGCTATCGAGAAGACGCGCGAGTGCCCGTACTGCCTGAGCAGCATCCCGATTGCGGCGAGCCGGTGCGCCTTCTGCACCCAGGAAGTGCCATCCGGGGCGGCATGACAGTTGTTGCGACCGAAGCCGAATTTCCCCGCAACGGGAAGAAGGCGAACTTTCCTGCGGTCGTTCTCCGGCTTTGACAGAAACACCCTCTGCTGCGGCTCTTTCAGGGAAGCATTCCAATGAAATGCTTCCCTATGGAGAGTGGGATATACTGAAGCCGTGACAAGGAGTGAACGAGCGATGAGCGCACAACCGCAACCGTACAAAGTGAATCCCGAAAATGAGATTGAACTTGCTCGACGCCTCAGCAAGGCTGAGACCGAGAACGAGCCGGTTGTCGTGGAGATCGCCGGGAATCTCTATCGTCTCGTGCCCGAAGACGATATCCAGACGACGGACGATCCCGCCGCAAATTACGATCCCCAGAAGGCACTCGCGGCGGTTGAGGCCGGTTTTGGCGCTTTCAAAACGATGGATGTTGAGGCGTTTCTCACGGACATTCTTGAGGCGCGGGAACAAGACACGCCGGGACACTCCTTCTAAGTATGCGTTACTTGATTGATACCACAGTATTGATCCCCCACTTTGCGGGCAACCAACAAGCCGTCATGCTTATTAGGCACTTGCTGCCTGACGGGATTGCAGTCAGCATCCTATCCTACCTTGAAGCCTACCAGGGTGCGATTGAAGAGGCCGACCCGGAAGCGGCAAAGCGGCAGTTCAACGCCTTTTTCCGTGGCATTCCGGTTTTGGAAGTGTCTCCGGCCGTGGCAAAGCGCTGTGCGGAGATTCGCTCCTTTCTCAAAAAGCAAGGGAAGAACCCAAGGAAACGAGCCTTTGACCTCGTGATCGCGGCCACCGCCCTGGAGCATGGCTTGGAACTCGTGACGCACAATATGAAGGACTATCAGGACATACCCAGCCTTGTCTGGTATCACATCTAACCATTCCCGCGTTTCATCACCGCCTATCCACACGAGGAAAGGAATGTGCGATGACCGGACGCATTGACGAATTCGATGGCGTCGCCCGGCTCACACCGATACCAGCGGACGAAATCGCTGTCGCGCATTTGCCCGTGGGCGAGGGTCTGAAGAACGGCGATGAAGGCGCGGTCGTGGACGCCCTGCATCGCGATCGAGGTTGGGTGACGGTCGAATTCTTCCGCAACGGGAAGACCGTTGCCGTCACGGACGTTCCCCTCACGCACCTGCGCCTCATCTGGAAAGCACCCACCGCTATCCCTGCCCCTGAGCCAGCGCAGCGCACAGCTGACTGATCTCTTCTTCCCGACGCGAACACTGATCTTTCCCTCTATCGCGCATTGAGGGTATGGAAGCAACGCGAGGTCCGTCTGCTCTTGGTCATAGTATGGGGTGCGGTTCACAGGCACGAATAAACAGGTCGCTTTCCTTTGCATAGTTTGCTAGAATCACTGCCAACGGAGGAATCTTTCATGGCATCGGAACGCGAAACAATCGACATTTCAAATAACCCGGACTTACTGCGAATCGTGGAAACGATGCGTCAGCACAATACGTCTGCGGTCCTCACCAATGGCACGGAGCATGTGGCCGTCGTGATCCCAGTTGGCGAAGCGCCCAGGAGGCGCGGCACGCGTGTCAAGACCCAGGCTGATCGTGATGCCTTTCTGCAGGCAGCCGGATCGTGGAAAGGGTTGATTGACGCTGAGGCATTCAAGGCGTACATCCGGGAGCGCCGGAAGACTGCCAATCGGCCGTCTGTCAAATTATGAGGTATCTTGTTGATAGCGATTGGGTAATTGACTACTTGAATGCACAGCCACAAACCATCGCCACCCTGCAACGCCTGGAGCCGGACGGACTGGCGATCAGCATCATTACCTATGCCGAGGTGTACGAGGGGATTCTGTTCAGTCGTGATCCGGCACAGGGACAGCGCGGATTTCGGCAGTTTCTCCGCGCAGTGGATGTGCTGCCATTGACGAGACGAGTCACGCATCAGTTTGCCGCTGTTCGTGGGAGACTGCCCCGCCAGATTCGGCAGCAAGTCGGCGATATGGACTTGTTGATTGCGGCAACGGCTCTGCATCATGGGCTGACGATGATTACGAACAATCTTCGCGACTATCAGCATGTGCCGGGACTCGTGTTTTATCAACGACAACATGACGGATGACATCTGGGCAGGTTACGATCTGGATGCGGTTATTGCCGGGATGAATGCTGCTGGCGCGATCATCCCCTTCGTCGCGCGCCATTTCATCCTGCCGCCTCTGGCGATGTGAAGTCGTTCTGGATATGATCGCCCATGTTTCCGCGATAGTGAGCATCGAGGACACGGGAGCATGATACGTTCCGGTTATTCTTGGTCGCATCGTGGGGCGCAGCGCGCCTCCAAGAAACTGGTTCCGATACTATCCCGATACAGACGTTATACGGAACCACGGATTGCCGTGTCCAGAGGAGAAATCGGGAAGGTGGGGTCCGATATACACGATTATCACTACCAACGGACTCAGGAATCGCTGGCGATATGCTGACATCCCCCAATCAGGAGATCAGCGATGCTCCTCATGTTCTCAGACACCGAGCGAGCCAAGCACAGGAGGATTTTTTTCACTCGCGCTCTCATCTGGCTGGCTGGCCCATGTGTGCCCCCATTTATACATTTCGACCAGTACTGCCTGAAACGCTTCTCCTTTCTCGGTCAGAGAGTATTCTACCGTGATGGGCACAGTCGGAAACACCTTGCGCTGAATCATCTTGTTGCGTTCTAAATGCCGTAAGGTATCGGTCAGTGATTTCGTGCTGATCGCGCCTAAGTCCCTGCGCAACTGATTGAACCGATGGGGTCTGCAATAGAGTCGGGCCAGGACGGTAAAAGACCATTTGCCTCCCAGAATATGAACAGCCCGCTGAATCGAAAGGAACCCCTCTTCTCTATTTGCTTCGTTCAGCCCTTCAGCTCGTAAGACTTTGTCCATCCCCGTACCCTTACAAAAAGAGACCTGGTTCACCCCTTGAAACAAGAAGCAAAATGATTGCCTACTTCACACTATACTCTTCTTCCGCTACAATGACAATGGATGGAGCGATCGGACGAAGGAGTGAGTAGCAGGTGACAACCCTACATGACGCATCACACACTGAGCAGAGCGATCCGTTTGCACCTCTCTATCCCCACAAGTATCTCCAACTCATCACGTACCGCAAAACCGGCGTTGGCATGCCAACGCCGGTCGGATTTGGGGCTCAGGCAGGCAAGATTTATATTATGACGCCCGGTACAGCGAGCAAACTGAAACGTATTCGCAATAATGGGCGCGTAACCCTGGCTCCCTGCAACCGCAAGGGAGAGGTGTTGGGCGAGAGCGTTGAAGGGCAAGCACGGATCCTCTCTCCTGAAGAACGGGCAGTAGCACAGCGAGCGTTCATCTCCAAATACGGCACGATCTACCGTATCTTTCTTATGCTACAGAAGATGCGTAAAACGCAACGCTCCTATATCGAAATCCAACCGGTACAGTAGGAAATCTAAACTATAGTAAAGAGAATGCTTATAAAGAATAGAGAGATTCACTTCTCGTTATTCCGATATATACTGTTATCTCTACCAATGGAATCAGGAATGAGCAACTTCTCTTCTCGTGAACGACAACATGACCTGATCCCCGAAAAAGTGTCCGATGATGATGAGAGGGCTGTGCTACAATCCTCCCTTGTTTGCTGATGGGTGGTGGGTGCGTACCATGTTCAAGGGGGATACGGGATCATGAGTGAGCGGCGGATGGGGCAGCAGGCGCTGGATTACCGGCGGAAGTACCGGGGCGTGATCGGGGTCGAGAGCAAGATACCGGTGCGCGATGCCTCGGT
>JBPCPB010000416.1:0-10062 GCA_050999735.1 Thermomicrobiales bacterium
TGTGTGTGTTTTTTTGGGTTGGGGGGCGGTTTTCCCCTCTCCCTTTGGGGGGCGGACGCGCGGCCGAAACCCCCCCCCCCCACCAGGGGTCGTCAACTACGCAGATCTCTAATGATGCGGGAGTAAAATTGTAGCGATAGCGTTTGAAACCGTGTATCCACGGTTTCGTATGAGGAGGATGACATGGCGACGAATCCACTGACCTTGATTGCGAACTTCGGCCAGAGCGTCTGGTACGACAACATTAGCCGCTCGCTCGTCCGCGACGGCGAACTGAAGCGGCTGATTGCCGAAGACGGCGTGGTTGGTCAGACATCCAACCCGAACTTCTTCAAGGAAGCGATTGTCGGCAAAACCGATTACGACGATCAGATGCGGGAACTCGCTCGGCAAGGAAAGAATGGCGACGAAATCTACGAGGTGCTGACGACGACCGATGTGCGGGGCGCGTGCGACCTCTTTGCACCGATCTACCAGCGAACAAATGGCCACGACGGCTATGTCTCCATCGAGGTGTCGCCGACGCTCGCGCACGACACGCAGCGCACGATTGCGGAGGCGCGTCGCCTCTGGAGCGTCGTGGATCGTCCGAACGTGATGATTAAGATTCCCGCCGCGCCGGAGGGGATCGCGGCAATCAAGCAGGCCCTCAGCGAGGGGATTAACGTCAACGTGACGCTCGTCTTCTCGATCGCCTCGTACCGCGACGTGATGAATGCCTATATCGAAGCGCTTGAGGCGCGCGTGCAGCGTGGTGAGCCGGTGGATCGCATCGCGTCGGTCGGCTCCTTCTTCGTCAGCCGCGTGGATGTCGCGGTGGACAAGATGTTGGACGAGAAGATCACGAACGCGTCCGGCACGGAGAAGGAGAAACTGCAAAGCCTGCTGGGCAAGGCCGCCATCGCCAATGCCAAGGAGGCGTACCATGTCTTCCGCGAGACCTTCAGCGGCCCGCGCTGGGAGGCGCTGGCAGCGAAGGGAGCGAAGGTTCAGCGTCCGCTCTGGGCGAGTACCGGCGCGAAGAACCCTGCCTACCGAGACATTCTCTATGCGGAGGAACTGATCGGGCCGGATACGGTGGATACAATGGGGCCACCCACCATCGAGGCATTCCGGGATCATGGGCAGGTTCGCAACTCGGTCGAGGAAGATTATCCCGGCGCGCAGCGCGTCCTGAAGGAACTCGCGGACGCGGGCATTGATATGGCGAAAGTAACCCAGGACCTGCAGGACGCGGGGATCAAACAGTTCTCCGACTCCTTTGAGGCGATCATGAAGGACGTGCGCGCGAAGAGCGAAGAATTTGCCACGGCAGGCGCCCGCGCTGCTGACTGACGCTGGGGAAGTCGGCAGTCGGCGGTCGGCAGTCGGCGAAATGCGTCGGCAATGCGTGGACTTTGCACTACTGCTGACTGCTGACTGCTGACTGCCGACTGCCGACTCGTTAAGGAGAGCGCCGGATGCTTGAAACGACGATTGTGAACCCGCTGCGCGAGGGGTTGCGTCTGCAACGCACGCCGGAGCCATGCGTGATGGTCATTTTCGGCGCGTCCGGCGACCTGACGCGCCGCAAATTGGTGCCCGCGCTCTATAATCTGACGCGCGAGCGGTTGCTACCGGGCGGTTTCACCGTCGTCGGTGTAGCGCGGCGGCCGATTGGGAGCGACACCTTCCGCGATCAGATGCGGTCGGGCATCAACGAATTCTCTCGCATGCGCCCCGTGCAAGAATCCGTTTGGGACAATTTCTCGCAGGGCATCTATTATCATCAAAGCGAGTTCCACGACAGCGACGGCTACGCGCGACTGGGTGAATTGCTCGATCAGATTGACCGCGAGCGCGGCACCTGCGGTAACCGCGTCTTTTACCTCGCCACTGCGCCGTCGAATTACAGTGAGATCATCCGGCAACTCGGCGAGCACGGTCTTGCGCGCCGTCCCGCGCCGGGCGTGCCGGATGAGGGGCCGTGGCAGCGGATCATTATCGAAAAGCCGTTCGGCCACGATCTTGAATCGGCGCGTGAATTGGATAACCAACTCGCTGAGGTCTTTTCGGAGCGGCAAGTCTTCCGCATTGACCACTATCTCGGCAAGGAGACGGTGCAGAATATCCTCGTCTTTCGCTTCGCCAACGGCATCTTCGAGCCACTCTGGAATCGGGGATACGTCGATCATGTGCAGATCACCGTGGCGGAGAGCATCGGCGTCGAGGGGCGCGGCGGCTATTACGAGGAGTCCGGCGCGCTGCGTGACATGGTGCAGAACCACATGATGCAACTCGTCGCGCTGATCGGCATGGAGCCGCCCGTCTCGAACGACGCGACCGGCGTGCGCGATGAGAAAGTCAAGGTGCTCCACGCGATCCGGCCCATTCACCCGGAGGATGTCAACAAGGTTACCGTGCGGGGCCAGTATGGGCCGGGCGATGTCGCGGGGCACCCGATCCCCGGCTACCGCGAGGAGCACGGCGTCGCCCCCAACTCAACAACAGAGACATTTGTCGCGCTCAAGTTTTTCATAGACAACTGGCGCTGGGCGGGCGTGCCCTTCTACCTCCGGACGGGCAAGGCGCTGCCGAAACGGGTCACGGAAGTGGCGATCCAATTCAAGCCCGCGCCGCATCTTCTGTTCGATCGGGCCGCGGAGACGATGGAGCCGAATGTGCTGGCGCTGCAAATCCAGCCAGATGAGGGCATCTCGATCAAGTTCGGCTCGAAGGTGCCTGGCCCGACCGTGCAGATCCGCTCGGTGAACATGGATTTCCGGTATGGCACGTATTTTGGTGTGGAACCACCGGACGCCTACGAGCGGCTGCTGTTGTACTGCATGCTCGGCGACTCGACACTCTTCACGCGGCGCGATGAAGTCGAGGTGGCGTGGGCGCTGATTACGGCGATTCTCGAAGGCTGGAAAATGGTCGCGCCGCCGCAATTCCCGAACTACGACGCCGGGACGTGGGGGCCGGAGCGGGCGCACGAATTGCTCGCGCGCGATGGACGAACGTGGAGACGACTGCGGACACGGTAGGAGGCGGATGATGGCAACCGACGGGCCAGAGATCAGGGCCGCTGCTGCGCCCGGTGACGGGGCGCAACCGGTTGATGTCCGTGAGATCGAGGACGCGCTGACGCAACTCTGGATGACCAGCCAGACCGGCGGTCGCTCAACGATGCAAGCGTATACGCTGAATTTAATCATCTTCGCGGGGTCGGCAGCGAACGCGTCGGAGGCGCAGAACATCGCCGCCCATGTCGGGCAAATGCATCCCTCTCGCACCATCATCCTCCATACTGAGGAGGGCAGTGAGTCGCGTCTGCGCGCCTGGATCTCGGCGCAGTGTGAATACGGTGGCGGAATGGAGCGGTCAGGCTCGGAGCAGGTGATGCTCGAAGCGGCGGGAGACGGCGTTCGGCAGTTACCCGGTACCGTCATTCCCCTCCTTGTGCCGGAAGTACCGGTCGTGCTCTGGTGGTCCGGTGAAGGACTCTTCACGCACCCGATTTTCCCAGCGCTGATGGACGCGTCGGATCAGTTGGTGATAGATTCCAGCGCCTTTCCCGACTCGGTGCAGATGCTTGCCCGCTTGCACGCGCTCGGCTCCGAGGAATATCCGGGCGTCGCCCTCCGCGACCTTGCATGGGCGCGCTTGACGCCGTGGCGGGAACTGACCGCCCAGTTTTTCGACGCGCCACCGGTCCGCCCCTATCTGGACGGCATCCAACATGTACGTGTGACCTATGCCTATGGGGATGAAGGGCATTATAACCCCGAGCAAGCGCTCCTCTACGGCAGTTGGCTCGCGTCGCGGCTCGCCTGGGAGACGATCCCGAATCTGCGCCGCTTCGGCCGGGAGATGATGGTGGTGATGCGCGATGAGGAAGCGCCCGTCACCCTTGAGTTTTCGGCCCTGCATGCACCCGATCTGCCCTCCGGGTGTCTCCTCTCCGCGACGCTGATCGCCCAGGCCGAGGAGACGATCGCGACGTTCGCGATCCAGCGCGCGGACGACCGCGCGCACACTGCCGTCACGATGTCGGTGCATGGGCAGACGACACAGGAGCGGATCGTGCCGATGCACGAAGGGTCGGTGGCGGACATGCTCGCGGAAGAAGTGAGTACCGTCCGCCGCGACCATGTCTATGATGAGGCGCTGGACGTCGCGATGCGGATCGCCAGCCCGAGAAGTGGAGGTTCCCGTTGATAGCGACCGAGGAGAATCGCGAGATCGTCGTCCTGCCCGACCTCGATGCCGTCAGCCAGGAGGCGGCGCGTCGGTTCGTCGCGATTGCGAGCGATGCGGTCGCGCAGACGAATCGCTGCACCGTCGCCCTCGCGGGCGGCTCGACACCGGAGCGCCTCTACCGGCTGCTCGCATCTGAACCCTATCGCGACGCCGTACCCTGGGCGTCGCTCTACCTCTTCTTCGGTGATGAACGCTGCGTGCCACCGGACGATCGTGAGAGCAATTACCGCATGGCGCGGGAGGCGATGCTCGATCACGTCCCGGTATTGCCGGAGCAGGTCTTCCGCATGGAGGGCGAGCGGGATCCGCAGAGTGCGGCGATGACGTATGACGCGATGCTCGGCGATGCCTTCGGCCTCACACCGGGGCGCGTCCCACGATTCGATCTCATTCTGCTCGGCATGGGACCCGACGGCCACACCGCGTCCTTGTTCCCACAAACCGACGGCTTGCAAGTGATCGAGCGGCTGGCAACCGCGAACTACGTGCCGAAATTCGATTCGTGGCGGCTAACGCTGACCTATCCGGTGCTCGACGCGGCGGCGCACGTCCTCTTTCTCGTCGGTGGGGCGGAGAAGGCGGACGCGGTGCAACAGGTGCTCGAAGGATCATTCGATCCCGCCCATTATCCCGCGCAGGGCGTGCGAACACCCGAAGGCACGGTCACCTTCCTGCTTGATGCCGCTGCCGCAGGCAAACTGATCGCCACACAATAACCGGGGGAGTAATGGAGACCGTTGACTACACGCGTGCCGTGCCAGTCGTCCGTGAGACGGACGTCCTGGTGATCGGCGGCGGGCCGGCCGGCATCGGCGCGGCAATTGGCGCGGCGAAAACGGGGGCAAAAACGCTGCTCGTCGAGCGGTATGGCTTCCTCGGCGGCAATGCGACCGCGAGCCTCGTCGGCCCGTTTATGACGAGTTACAGCGCCGATGGGAAGACCCAACTGATTCAGGGCGTCTTCGACGAACTCGTGCGGCGCATGGAGGCGGTCGGCGGCGCGATCCACCCCTCGAAGGTGCCTGCCGCCGTCGCCAAATCCGCGTACATGAAGCATGGGCACACTGGTGTCACCCCCTTCGACCCCGAAGCGATGAAGATCATCAGCGCCGAGATGTGCCTCGAATATGGCGTGGCGCTGCTCCTTCACACGATCTTCATTGACCCGTTGATGGATGGCGAAACCGTCCGTGGCGCGATCCTGCACAACAAGGGCGGTCTGCAAGCAGTCCGGGCGGCGGTGACGATTGACTGTTCCGCCGATGCCGATGTCGCGGCCCGCGCGGGCGCGCCCTTCGCGGTTGGCCGGGCGAGCGACGGTTTGACGCAACCGATGACGATGTTCTTCCGGGTCGGCAATGTCAATCGTGCGGCGGTGGACGCATATTTCGCCGCGCACCCGGAAGAGATCGAACAGCGCATGGCCTTCAGTTCCTGCATCAAGGCGGCGCAGGCGAACGGCGACTATACGATCCCGCGCGAGCGGTTGAGCCTCTACGAGAGTCCGCAGGAAGGCGTTTGGCGTGTCAATGTTAGCCGCATTCTCGGCGTGGACGGGACCAACGCGGACGACCTCACGCGCGCGGAGATCACCGGCCGCCGCCAGGCGCTCGAAATCCTTGCCTTTTTGCGGAAGTACGTGCCGGGTTTCGGCGCCTGCACCCTGCTCGATACGGCGGCGCAGGTCGGCGTGCGCGAGACACGGCGGATCGTCGGCGCCTACACGCTGACGCAGGAGGACCTGTCCACCGGACGCGACTTCGCCGACACAATCGCCTATGCCGCCTATCCAATGGACATTCACAGCCCAACAGACGGCGGCGGCGGCGTCTCAAATCAAGGTGAGACCGCCAATGCCTATCAAATCCCCTACCGCTGCCTCGTACCGGAAAAGATCGAGCAATTGCTCGTCGCCGGGCGGTGCGTCTCCGCGACGCACGAGGCGCTTGGCGCAATCCGCGTCATGCCGCCGTCGTTCGCGATGGGTGAGGCAGCAGGCACGGCGGCGGCGCTTGCGGTCAGTGAACACCTCACGCCGCGCGCAGTACCCATCGCCTGGGTGCAAGAGACACTGGTGAAGCATGGCGCGTATCTCGGGCCGCACGTCGGCCGCACCGACCGCGAATTGTAACAGAATCATCCGGTGGAGCAGGCTTCAGCCTGCAATCAGCCACGGCAGGCTGATGAACATTAACTGGTTGAATCGGTAATCCGGGGACGCAGGCTGGAAATCTGCCCAGAGGGCGCCCGGCTACCGGTAGCACAGGCTTTCCAGCCTGTGAGTCCATTGCCCAATAACTCCCTTCAGCCTGCTCCACCGGATTGGTTATCGCGCGTTCACCTGCACGAGCGCGCTCACCGGGCTAGTCATGCCACTTGCCTGCGCGGAGACATGCCATGCACCCGGCGACGGAAACGCGAGGCTCCCCGTTACTGTGCCGTCACTGCCGACGGTCGCGGAGAGCGGAGCCTGGCTCGTGCCGTCAGGCGCGGTCATCCAGATCGTGACGGGCACGCCGGGCGCCCAGCCAGTGCCATTGAAGATCACTGGCGAGCCGACATACGCAAAGGGAACGTTCGGCACGAATGTCGGACTGCCAAATCCACCGCCGCTGCATGCGTTGAAATATAGGTACAGCACCACGCCGCTCGGCGGCACCGGATAGTTGAAGCCCGGCCCCGGATAAACGCCGCCGTACGGCGCGCCCGTGAACGGATAGCCGGTGTTCGCGTAGCCGCCATTGATTGGCAGTGTGCCGGGTATGCAGGTGGTGTAATCCGGGTAGGTCGGCGTCACGTATGGATAGCCGGGCGGCACGACAGGATACGGTAATGCGCCCGCGATGTTGCTCACGGCATGCATGCCGGAGCCGTAGCCGCGCGCGTCGAGTTGATAGAGCGCGGTATCCGCATATGGTACGACGCCGGTGATCGCGCCAGCCGCATTCGCCGTCGCGGGGCCATATGGGATCGTGCTGCCGTCGTATCGGATCCCATTGATCTGCACGAGTTCACCGGGATAATACCCGTTCCCATCAAACTGGATGCCGCTGCCCGCCACCCGCGCGACGAGGCCCGCCGCCGCGACCGGCGCCGCTGACAACAGACACAGGACGCCGATAAGCGTCAGAAGACCGAAACCCCTGCCGATCCGGTTCAGCACGACCGCTCCTCCTCCCCACCCAGCCAACGACCGCTTCCTCCCCGTTGTACCGTACATGCAACAAATTGGGAAGGAGATGTAAAAAAGATGGATCAGCGACGTGCGCCCGGCCGCGATCTTCGGTATGCTCCGACGCGGAGCGCGAATGGCGCGGTGCAGTCGGGCGATGGGAGCGGCAACATGAAAATCACTGGACTGTCTGTAGCGCGGGTGCGCGTCAATCACCGGGGCGATTGGCTCTTCGTGCAACTGACGACGGACGACGGGATCACGGGAATCGGTGAAGCGTCACACGGCGGTTTCTCACCGCAGCGTGACCAGATCGTGACGATGATCCTTGAGGCGCAGTGTACCCCGGTACTGATCGGCAAGGATCCCCGCGCGGTGGCGGCGGTCAGCGACGCGCTGCACCCGCTCGTGGACGGTCTCGCGGCGGCGACTGCGGTTTCGGCGTGCGAGCAGGCGTTGTGGGACATTGCCGGGAAGGCGGCGGGTATTCCCGTCTACCGGCTCTTCGGTGGCCCGGTGCGCGATCGCATTCCACTCTATGCAAACATCAACCGCGCCGCGCGGGAACGGACGCCGGCAGATTTCGCGCGCCATGCGCAAGACGCAGTCAGCGCGGGCTTCCGCGCCGTGAAATGCGCGCCGTTCGACGGGATGAATCAGCGCCGCGTGCAAGAGCCGGAGCAACGCGCCCGGATGCGGCGCGGTATCGCCTGCATCGCCGCCGTCCGCGATGCCGTCGGGCCGACGATTGATCTGTACGTGGATTGCCACAGCATGTTTGACGCGCCGACCGCGATCGAGGTCGCCCGCGACCTCGCCGCGCTCGGCGTTCGCTGGTTCGAGGAGCCGGTGCCGACCGAGGATCGCGAGACACTGCGCGCGTTACGGCCACACGTTCACGCGCTTGGGATGGAGTTGATCGGCGGCGAACTGCTGTATGGCATCGCGGGCTTCCTCCCCTACCTCGCCCCGCGTCTCTTCGATCTCATCATGCCGGACGTGAAGCACTGCGGCGGCATCGCGGCCCTGCATGCTATCGCGTCTGCCGCCGACGCATGCGGCATCGCGGTCGCGCCGCATAACCCGAGTGGCCCGGTCTCGATGGCGGCGAGTGCGCAGATCGCCGCCGCCCTGCCCCAACTGCGCGCGCTCGAATATGCCTGGGACGAAGTGCCGTGGCGGGCAGCACTCCTGACGCCCCCTGAACGCATCGAGGACGGCATGTATGTCTTGCCGGACGGTCCCGGCCTCGGCTTTTCGCTCAACGACGCGGTGATCGGCGCGCATGTCGCCTGATCGCCGTTCCACCCAAAGTGGCATCAGAATTGGCTTGCGGCATCATGACGCGTTGTCATGCGATAATGGCGCGGGAATGGTGATGGAAGGAGGACGATTTGCGGAGATCGGGAGAGCGAGGGCGAACGCGGTGAATAGACATAGGACACGCCGCGTACCAATGATTGTCGTCCTTGCACTCGTCGTTGGCGGCGCCGTTGCGCTGCCGCGACTCGCCGACGCCCCACAGCGCGGCGATGAGCGTCCGCTAACGACGCCGATGAGTGTCGGCGTCACGAATGCCGTCCGTGCGACACCAATGCCGACCGCATCACCCGAACCAACGAATGCGCTGACCCTCACGCCAACGATCGTCCCGCCACTCACACCATTGATCGCGGCGCGCGCGGTCGGCATGCGGGCGAGCGAGCCGACGCCAACGCTGATTCCGCCCACCGCGACGCCGAAGCCGATTGTCGCGAATGGCCCACTGCTCACCAGCCGACTGGTCACCTTCTACGGCCATCCCGACAATAGTCGCCTCGGCATCCTCGGCGAGTTCGCCTCACCCGCCGCGATGATTGCCAAACTGAAGGCACAAGCCGCCTCCTATCAGGCCGCTGATCCCTCACGACCGGCGATTCCGACGATTGAACTGATTGCCTCTGTCGCGTCCGACACGCCGGGCGATGATGGCCTCTACCTTAATCGAACGCGCCTGCCACTTATCGAGGAATACGCAGACATCGCCCAGCAGAACAACTGCCTGCTCCTGCTTGACATCCAACTGGGATATGACACGGTGGCGAACGAAGTTTCGCGACTGGCGCCGGTTCTCAAGCGTGGCAATGTCCATCTCGCGATTGATCCCGAATTCCATGTCAAACGCGGCCAGATACCGGGGGAAGAATTTGGCAGCGTCACCGCAGCGGAGGTCAACAGCGCGGCGAAGATGCTGGCAGACATCGTGACCCAGAACGGCATCACCGATAAGGTTCTCGTCATCCACCAGTTTCGATCCGATATGCTGCCGGACAAGGAAAATATCAAGCCGACTCCGCACGTCGAGATGGTCGTTGTGATGGATGGTTTCGGCGCGCCCGGCGCAAAATCCGGGAACTACACGACGTTCATCCATGACGAACCGATCCAGTACGGCGGCATCAAACTCTTCTACAAGCAAGACAAGCCCCTGATGACCCCCGCCGAGATCGTCGCCCTCGATCCCAGCCCGCTCGTCGTCATCTATCAGTAATACTCTTTCTTGATAAAGTGTGATACCTGCGTAGGGGGGGGGGGTGGGGCGGCAGCCCCAAAACAGCCCCCACCCTCCCCCCACCACCCCCCCCCCCAAAAAGAAAAACCCCCAACCC
>JBPCPB010000430.1:0-20628 GCA_050999735.1 Thermomicrobiales bacterium
CGGCGTGACGGTGAGTGGAAGCGTGACCTACACGTATGGCATGGTGACGCCTGTACCGGCGCCGCGATCGGGTGGGGGGACGGGCGGTAATCCGGCAGTGCCGCCGGTGTCGCGTCCGGGTGGCGTGATTGGGGGAGCAGCGCCCAACCCCGCGCCTCCGCCACGACCGTAGCGGGAAGGGTATGACTCCTAATTCCTTTCGTCTCTCGCCCATCGGAAACCCATCCGTGCGGGCGTCTTTGCGCGTACTCCCCAGTAGTGAAACGGAAATGAGGGGAAGGGAGTACCACGATGGGCCGACGCATGCAGAGAATGGGCGGGAACCGTGTCGGGATCGCGCTGGTCTTCGCCATTGTGCTTGCGGGTCTCGTCATGGTCGGGCACGCGACGACCGCGCCGCCGGACGTGGCGGTCTCCATCCAAAACTTCGCGTATCATGGCCCGAATGGCACCGGCACATTCACGATTCCCGTCGGCACCAAAGTGACGTGGACAAACAACGACGGCTTCTTTCATACGGCGACCAGCGATGTCACGCCGACGCCCGTCTGGGATTCGAGTAATATCCCGAGCGGCGGATCATTTTCGTTTATCTTCAATCAGGCGGGTATCTTTCCCTATCATTGCCTCCGTCATCCGGGTATTGCCAGCATGCACGGCACGATCACCGTCGTCGCGCCGCCGAACCCGACGAGCATCGCCCCGGCGGACGGCAAAACCACCGGCGGCACAAAGGTGACGATCACGGGAGGCGGTTTTCAGCCCAACGCAACGGTCACCTTCGATGGATTGGCGGCAACGGGCGTTGCGGTCGTTGACGCGAGCACGATCACGGCGACGACGCCCGCACACGGCGCTGGTGTGGTGAATATCGTCGTGACGAACCCCGATACGACGACGGGCACGCTCGTCTCCGGCTTCACGTACGCGGTTCTCACCCCACTGCCACCACCACGGCCATCCGTCGCGCCAATCAGTGGCGCAAAGCCACTCCCCGCGACGCGCGTGCCGGGCCCGATCAATCCCACGCCGCCGCGCCCACTCCCACCGCCCCGACCGCCGGGTGGTGGAGCGGGCGGCAGTATCAGTGAAGTCTCCGCACCCGCGCCTGCTCCCGCGCCCCTCCCGCATCGGCGGTAAGGAAACCGGGGACGTGTTACCTGCCTGTCGCGGGTGTGGCCGCTTCACTGGGCGCATCCGGCTGCGCCGCGATGCCGGTGATCAGCCCCTCGTCCTCGATCTCGGTCTCGCGTGCGGCATTGACGGCAACGGCGCGCCAGATGAGAAAGGCGGCGAGCAGGCCGCTCCAGCCGAGTAGCGGGCCAAGCCACCGATAGCCGAGCGTGCCGATAATCACTCCGCCGATGATCGAAGCAAAGACGCCGCCCGCCTGCACCGTCGCGCTGTTGACCCCACCCGTCGCGCCCTTGCCCGCCGGTGTGACGGCGAGCAGGAGCGTCTGCTGCGTCGTGTATCCCGCGCCCATGCAGGCGTGGTAGCACATCGCGAAGGCAAGCATGATCGGCAGAGGGGCGAGCAGCCCGGTCGTCAGGACGAGGACCGGGAAGCCGAGCGCATTCGACCAGACATTAATGCGCTGTGGCCCGAAGCGCGGCGTCAGGCGGCTGGCGAGATTGACGCCAACGAGATAGCCGACCGAGGTGCCCAGCGAGAGATAGCCGATCGTGGCGATATTGACGCCGTAGACATCCGAGAAGAGCAAGGCGATGTACGTATTCATCGCGGACCAGTGCAGCGTGCGCGCGACGTTCGAGGTAATCAAGGCACGCGTCGCCCGGTGGCGGAAGGGCAGGATCAGCCCACTCCCGAAGAGTGCGCGCAGCATGCCGCGCGGCAACCGCGCCAATGGCGGATCGGCAGGCAGAAAGCGTGGCAGCACGACCACGCCAATCGTCGCCCAGGTCACATAGACCAGCACGCTGCCGCGCCATGAGGTGAATTGGGCGATCTGGGTAAAGAGGACGTTCGTGATGATGCCGCCGAGCGAGAGCGTCGAGGTGATCCAGCCAATCGCGATGGTGCGCATCGTGCCGGAAAACTTTTCCGCCGCCAGCGAGTAGACCGACGGCATGATGCCGCCCCAACTCGCCCCGCCGATGATGCGGCCGAGCAGCAGCACGCCGAAACTGGGCGAGAAAGTGGCGGCACTACCGGCGACGAGCGTGAGCAGGATGCCGATGGTGATCAGCCGCTTGCGTCCAAAGGCATCGGAGAGCGGCGCGAGGATGAGCGTCAGGATGATGCCGCTCAGATTGCTGACGGTCGAAAGTTGCCCGACAAGCGCCGTGCTGATGCCGAAATCCCTGGCGACCGCCGGATAGAGGCTGGGCGCGGGCTGGTTGCCGGCATTCGCGAGGAAGGTGATGAGGCATAAGACGAGGATGAGTCGCCTGTCCGCCCGCCGTTGCCCCGATACCCGCATTGCCCCTCCCTCCCACTGTCGCGGCGAGTATCGTAGCATACCCTCACCCCCCATCTATGCGACAATAGCGGCATGGCGATGCATCTTCATCTCGTGCGCCACTGTCAGACCGCGTGGAATGTCGAGGGGCGATTCCTCGGTTGCACCAATCTGCCCCTGACTGCGGATGGGCACGCACAGGCAGCGACCCTCGTGCCGGCGTTCGCGCGTATCCCGCTCGTCGCGATCTACGCGAGTGACCTTCTGCGGGCGGCAGCGACCGCCGCGCCCATCGCCGAGGCGCATGGATTGCCGATCCAGACCGATCCGCGCCTGCGCGAGATGCATCAGGGCGATCTGGAAGGATTCACCGGCACGGAAATCCGCCCGCGCTACGCGGACTTTTTCGCGGCATGGGAGGCGGACCCGGCGGATGTCGTCGTGCCGGGCGGCGAATCGCTGCGGCAAATGCTGCTGCGTGCTTCGTCGGCAGTACAGGAGATCGCGGCCATGCACGCGCGCGACGGCGAGACGCACGTCCTGATCGTCTCGCACGGCCTGACCCTGCAGGCGATCATCGGGGAGGCAATCGGTCTGGACTTGCGGTACGCGCTCCGTCTCCGCCCGCAGCACGGCTCGGTTAGCACCCTCCTCCTGCCCGGCGCGGACGGCATCCCCCGCCACCCAATCCTCACCCGCCTCAACGACCGCCACCACCTC
Organism: Thermomicrobiales bacterium; assembly: GCA_050999735.1. GTDB lineage: Bacteria > Chloroflexota > Chloroflexia > Thermomicrobiales > JALYUS01 > JALYUS01. The sequence continues at coordinate 3,143 of JBPCPB010000430.1, forward strand.
GATAGCGGAGAGAGGCAATGAAAAGCACAGAGAACACAGAGAGAAAAAGAGAGTCATATTTTCATCTCCCCCTCTGTGTCCTCTGTGTTCTCTGTGTCCTCTGTGCTTCGTTTTCCGTTTTGTGATTACATGGGAGGAGTGATTTGATGGATGCGACGGAGATGCGGGGGGCGATACGGGACCGGGCGCGGGGGCTGCGGGAGGAATATCTGCGCGACCTGAAACAGATTGTGGATATGGACAGTCCGACGGATGACAAGGCGCGCGTGGATGCCGTCGGGCGCGTGGTGCGCGGGTGGCTGGAAGCGAGCGGCGGCACGGTCGCGTCGTTCCCGCAAGCGGAACGCGGCGATCATCTGCGCGCGACGTGGCAGGGCACGGCGGATAGCCCGACGGTCGTACTCGTCGGGCATATTGACACGGTCTATCCCACCGGCACGGTCGCCAGCCGTCCATTCACGATCACGGGCAATCGGATCAGCGGTTGTGGCGTCTCCGATATGAAATCCGGCATTCTGAGCGGCATCTACGCGCTGCGAATTCTGCGCGACCTCGACATCCCGCTCCCGCATGTGCAGTACGTCGTCAATACGGACGAAGAAGTCGGCTCGCAAACATCCCGCGCGCTGATCGAAGAAACGGCGAAGGGGGCGGACGCGGCGTACATCCTCGAACCGGGGCGCGCGGTCGGGCCGGGCTGCATCGTCACGACGCGCAAGGGAATCGGCCTCTATAATCTGCACGTCACCGGCAAGGCGGCGCACGCGGGCGGTGAACCGTGGCGCGGTCGGAGCGCGACATTAGAGATGGCGCACAAGATCATCGCTCTCCACGCCCTCACCACGCCGGGCCTCAGCGCCGGGAACACCGAGGGCGTCAGCGTCAATGTCGGCGTCGTGCGCGGCGGCTCGCGGCGCAATGTCGTCGCGGCGGAGGCGTACGCGGAGATTGATGTCCGCGTGCCGACAGCGGCCGCTGTGGCGGAGGTGGAAGCGGCCATGCGACAGATCGCGGCGCATCCGACGGTGCCGGAGACGACCGCCGAATTAACCGGCGACATCAATCGCCCGCCGATGGAGCGGACGGACGCGCAGGACCGCCTGCTCGCCATCGCCGATAGCATCCTCGCGGGCTGGGACATCCCGGTCGAACCGATCGGCACGGGCGGCGGTTCGGACGGCAACTTCACCGCCACCATCGGCACGCCGACGCTCGACGCCCTCGGCCCGATGGGCGGCGGCGCGCACTCCCCGGAGGAATATCTCGATCTGACGAGCCTGCCCGACCGCATCGCCCTCGTCGCCTCGCTGATCGCGGAAACGGTCCACCGAAACGTGGAGAAATAATCATGCCGACCGATGCCGCCCTGCTCGCGACGATTCCGTTCTTCAAGCCGCTCGATGACGCGGAACGGGCGGCGATCGCGCGGGTGCTGGAGGAGGTGCGCGTCCCGGCCGGTCAGACTGTCTTTGAACTCGGTGATCCTGGCGACGCGCTCTACGTTATCCGTTCCGGCGTGGTGGAGGTCTTCATCAGGGACGATACCGGCACGCGCATCGTCCTCGAAGTGGATGGCCCCGGCGATTTCTTCGGCGAAATCTCGCTCTTGCATCCCGGCCCGCGCACCGGGACCGCGCTCGTCATCCGGGAGATGGAGGCATTGCGGGTTGACCATGAAGACCTCGAACGGTGCCTGCGCTACCACCCCACGATGGCGCTCGGCATTATGGCGGTGGTCGGCGCGCGCTTGCGCGACACCAATACCCGGCTGCGCCACACCGCCTCGCGCAATGTCAACGACCAACTGGCGGACACCCGCTCCACCGTCCAGCGGATCGCGGACTGGATCGCCGGGTTCAGCGGCAGCATCCCCTTTCTCCTCATCAATGCCGCCCTCTTCCTCGTCTGGATCGTCGTCAACACGAATCTCGTCCCCGGCGTGCGCGCCTTCGATCCATTTCCCTTTGGGCTGCTGACGATGGCCGTCTCGCTGGAAGCGATCTTTCTCTCAATTTTCGTGCTGATCAGCCAGAACCGCCAGGCTGCCAAAGACCGCGTCCGCTCCGACATCGAATACGACGTTAACTTGAAGGCCGAATTGGAAATCGCCCACCTCCACGAAAAGGTAGACGACATGAACGCCGACGTTCTGGCACATCTCCACGCGTTGGCGGCAAAGATTGAAGGGCAACGCGATCTCGCCCCGGAAGGGTAACAGCGTCCGTATGCAGGCGTCTCTTCGCATATGGAGGTAAGCGCCGTTCCATCGGATCGGGTTACAGGAACAGACCAGCATGCACCGTAGCACCGTAACTGGTGCGAAGCGACGCAATTCGCCAGAGAAATCCGGTGGCATGGGTGCGCTCCGGGCAGATTTCCCGCCTGCCTCCTGGCGTGAGAAGGCAGGCGGGAAAGCCTGTGACCATCATTACCTTCACTTTTCCACGGCACCAGTGGGTACATTGCTGAGTGACCGCCAGAGATACCAGGATGCGACCGAGCGATATGGGCGCCACCGCGCCGCGATCGCCTCCATCTCCCGCGGTGTCGCGAGGGCGGGCAAATTCCAGTGACGCTGCATCGCGCTCCGCAGGCCGTAATCGCCGGTCGAGAGGATGTCCGGGCGGCCAAGCGCAAAAATCAGCGCCATCTCCGCCGTCCACCGCCCGACGCCCTTGATCGGCAGCAGCGCGGCAATGACCGCTTCATCATCGGCGGATGCCAGGGCGATGGGATCAATGCTGCCGTCCGCGAACCGCGCGGCGCAGTCTTTGACGTAACTGACTTTGCGCCACGAGAGTCCGGCAGCCCGCAGGTCTTCATCAGGCACGGCAAGCACGGCTTCCGGCGTCAGCATGCCATCCGGGATCAGCGCCCCCACGCGCGCCAGGACGGCCGCTGCCGCATGGACGGAGATTTGCTGGCCGACAATCGCCCGCACGACCGATCCGAAGAGGTCCGGTTCGGGCACAAGCGTGCAGGGGCCATGCCGCGCGATGATCCGGGCGAGCGTTTCGTCTCTGGCAATCAGGTGCGCAATCGCGGCGGCGTGCGCGTCGTCGGTCACAACATCCTCCGATCGGTCGGCGGTCGGCAGAAACCCAAGCGGTATCCGCGCGCCATCGTATCATCCGCGCATGCTCGTCACATACGGAAGGACAACCGGTTCATGGAATGGCCGCTGCCGGCTGCCCGCTTCCTCATGCTAGAATGCGCCATAGTGATGCCGCGACTCGGAGGGAGCAGAGGATGAACGCATCGGAAGCGCTGGTGCAAATGCTGATTGACACCGGTGTGACGCATATTTTCGGCCTGCCCGGCGACACAAGCATGACGCTGTACGACGCGCTCTATCACCAACACGGCGACATCCGCCATGTGATGTTCCGCGACGAGCGTTCCGCCTCATTCGCGGCGGACGCCTACGCACGCTTCACGAACCGGATCGGCGTTACGGAGGGGCCGTCGGGCGGTGGGGCGACGTACATCGTGCCGGGTGTCGCGGAGGCGCAGGGTTCGGCGGTGCCGCTCCTCTGCCTGACGACCGACACGCCGGTGTCGGAGGAAGGGCGCGGCGTCCTGACCGAACTCGATCAGGTGACGCTCTTCACCGCCGTCACGAAATGGACGACGAAAATCAAGACGAGCGCGGGGCTGCCGGACGCCGTGCGCCGCGCCCTCCGCCTCGCGACGAGTGGCCGCCCCGGCGCGACGCATCTCTCGCTCCCCGCCGACGTGCTGGCGGGCGACATCGGTGATGCCTCGATACGCACCGATCCGCTCTGGGGTAGCACGCCCGCCGCGCCCGTGCGGCCCGACCCCGCCGCCATCGAACGCGCCGCACGCCTGATCGAGGGGGCGCAGCGAGCGGTGATCGTCGCCGGTGGCGGCATCCATGCGTCCCGCGCGTGGGAGGCGCTGACGCGGTTCGCGGAAACGCTCAATATCCCGGTCGCGACGAGCATCAACGGCAAGGGAAGCATCGCGGAGACGAGCATGGTCAGCCTCGGTGTCGTTGGCGGCAACGGTGGGCGTCCGTATACCCGGCGCGCCCTGATGGATGCCGATCTCGTCTTCTTCATCGGCACGCGCACGGACAGCGTGACGACGCTGAACTGGAGCCTGCCCGCCAAGCCGGAACACGGCGGCCCGGCCGTGATCCATCTCGATGTCGAACCGTGGGAGGTGGGCAACAATTACCACGCTGCGGTCCCGCTCGTCGGCGACGCGCGGCTCGCGCTCGATGATCTACTTGCCGCGCTTTCCTCTCCACCGGACGTGGGGCGACGCAATGCGCCGCGAGTCGCCGCGCTTGGTCAGGACGCCGCCGCCTGGTGGGAGAACGTGCGCGCGGATAGCGAGAGCGCAATGCAGCCGATTCATCCGGCCCGGTTAATCCGCCACTTGCTCGATGCACTCCCCGATGATCCGCTGATCGTCGCGGACCCCGGCACCCCGACGCCGTACCTCGCCGCGCAATTCCCGGCGCGCGTCGCGGGGCGGGGCTTCGCGATCCCCCGCGCGCACGGCGGCCTCGGCTACGCGATCGGCGGCGTCGTTGGTGCGGCGATGGCGGCGCGGCCCGGTCAGCGTGTCGTGGCGATGATGGGCGACGGTTCATTTGGGATGTCCTGCGGCGATCTGGAGACGATCAGCCGGATCGGCGCGCCGGTCGTCATCATCCTCTGCAACAACGGCTCCTTCGGATGGATCAAGGAATTGCAGCACCTCTACCACGACCGCCGCTATTACTCCGTGGACTTCTCGACCGAGACGGATTACTGCGCGGTCGCCCGCGCCTTCGGCATCACGAGCGCGCGGGTCGCCGATCCCGCCGATCTCGAACGCGCCATTCAGACCGCCTTCGCGGACGGTGGCCCCTACTTCCTCGATGTCCTGACCGCATCCCCAATGGAGGAAACCCCTCCCGTCGCCGCCTGGGAAGCGGCCGTCGCGGCAAACATCGCGGGCGACGACTGAGAGAGGAATTTGAACCGCCAAGTCGCCAAGAACGCCAAGAAGAGAAAGGGGAAAGAAAACGATTCGTTCTTCTCCATGTTCTCTTGGCGTTCTTGGCGACTTGGCGGTTCAATCATTATCAACCTGTATTGAGGCTGGGGAGGAAATCGTATGGCGTTGGAACCGATTCGGGCGATTCTGGATGTGGATACGGGCGTGGACGATGCGATGGCGATTGCTCTCGCGGTCGCCGCGCCGACGATTGATCTCGTCGCGGTGACGACGGTGGCCGGCAATGTCGCGTTGGAACATACGACGCGCAACACGCTGCGCGTGCTCGATTTTATCGGTGCGACCGATGTTCCGGTCTATCGAGGGATGAGCCGCCCACTTGACCGGCCGCTTCATACCGCAACGCATATTCACGGGAACGACGGACTTGGTGGCGCGGACATCCCGCAATCCACGCGGACCGTCGAGGCGCTGAGCGCACCGCAGTATTTGATTGACGCGGCACGACAGGCCCCCGGTGCACTGACCTTTATCTTCGTTGGGCCGCTAACGAATCTCGCGGTCGCGGTTGCGCTGGAACCGGAATTGCCGCGCCTCGTCAAACGTCTCATCATTATGGGCGGCGCATTTCGGATGCCGGGAAATACGACCGCGACCGCCGAATTCAATATCTTCGCGGACTCGATGGCCGCCGCGCAGGTGCTCGCGGCGGGCTTCAACGCGACGTGGGTCGGCCTCGATGTGACGACCCAGGCGGTCTTCGCTCGCGCCCAGTGGGATGCGCTCGAAGATGCGACCGCGCCGAACGCACAGATCGTCCGCAAGGCTGGCGCGCAAATGTTCGTCACTTTCAACCGCCCAGTCTTCCAGTTGCATGACCCGCTCGCGGTCGCGGTCGCGGCGGATCGGACATTTGTTGAAGCCCCGGAAGAGACCGTGATGATCGAAACGGGGGGCACCTATTCCGCCGGGCAGACGATCATTCAGCGACCGGGCCGGGAAGGCGGATTCCGCACCGGGGTAGCCAAGACTGTTGATGTGGAGCGGTTCGGGGATTTTTTCAGGGAGACGTTGGGATTGCCGAAAGGGTCTGGGGAGTAGAGCAGGGCGTATGCATTCTCGGAGAGAACCTAACCCCCGGCCCCTTCCCGCGAGGAAGGGGTGACTCATCGCACTACCGAGGCGTTCGGGAGAACGCCCCGATCTCAAGAAGGCTCGCTCCCCCTTCCTCGCGGGAAGGGGGTTGGGGGGTTAGGTTGTCCGAGAATGAATCGTCCTGGGGTTAGAGCCGTTTGCCCTCTATCCCGCATGCCGTCATACTGACCGGATGGAAAACTGGCACGAACCCGACTACGAGACGATTGCCGCGCTCTATGCGGCGGAGTTCCCACCCGCCGGGGCGGACGATCCCAACACGGCGTTTCTGCTCGCCTTCGCGGCGCGCGCAGGTGGCCCGGCGCTCGACCTCGGCTGTGGCGCGGGGCGGTTTCTTGTGCCACTTGCGGACGCGGGGTACGCGGTAACGGGTGTGGATACCTCCGCTGCGATGCTGCATCAAGCAGGTGCGGCGGTAGAGGAAGCCGGATGCGCCGCGCAGGTGACGCTTCGGCACGATGACGTTCGCTCGCTCGCGACCCTCGGCGATCAGCGGTTCGCGCTCGCCTTTTGCGCGCAGAACACATTTTTGCATATGCCGGACAGTGCCGCGCAGCAGGCCGCGTTGCGGGCCATCGCGGTGCATCTGCGACCGGGCGGGCTGCTCATCCTCGATCTCATCCATCCGAACCCGGAACTGCTTGGCGCGTACTACGGCGCGATCACGCACGAGGCGGCATTTGCCAGCGCCGCCGGGGAGCACGTGGATCGCTTCGTCTCCGCCTTCTACCGCGCAGCGACGCAGACCGTCGAGGCGACCTGGTTCTACGACCTCACCGCGCCGGATCGCACGCTCACACGCATCGTCGTCCCCTTCTCGATGCGGCTGATCGGCCGGTATGAGATCGAACTGCTGCTGCACGGCGCGGGATTCGCGGTCGAGGCGATCTATGCCGACCCCGACCTGTCGCCGCTCGATGACGGCGCGGACCGCATGCTCGTCGTCGCCGTACGCGGGAAAGACTGAAAACGAGACAAGCACAGAGAACACAGAGGACGCGGAGGACACAGAGAAGAAAAACAAAATGGGTCCGACTCTGTGATCTCTGTGGTCTCTGTGTCCTCTGTGCTCATCCTCTTTCATTTAAGGAGACGTGATTGGACGACATGCGGCAGGAACTCTATTTGATTGCCGATGAGATGCGCGGGATGGCGACGCTCGGCAAGGAGTTCGCAAGCAATATCTACGAGGTGGAGCGGGCGCACCGCATGGTGGAACTGGCGGCGAAGGTTGCCGCCCTCGCCGACGAGGGAACGCTGGCGGAGGTGCGCGTGGTCTTCGACGCGGAACCGTGGCATCGCGCCTCACCCGCGATTGGCGTGGAGGCTGCCGTCTACGACGCGCGGGGCGACATTCTGCTCGTCCAGCGCAAGGATAATGCCCGGTGGGCGACGCCGGGCGGCATCGCGGAGATCGGGCAGACCCCGGCGGAAGCGGCGTTACGCGAGTTGTGGGAGGAGGCAGGGCTACGCGGCGTGGTCCGGCGGCTGCTCGGCGTCTTCGATGGACGCTTCTGGGGCTCGCAATCGAAGGTGCATATCATCCATTTCGTCTTTTTGGTTGAGTGTGCGGCGCAGTCGCCGGTTCCCGGCATCGAGATGCTGGACGCCCGGTATTTCGCGCCGGACGCGCTGCCTGCCGCGATGCACAAAGGACATGGCGAGCGGATACCGAAATGCCTTGAACTCCTACGCACCGGCGAGACGTATTTCGACCCGGCGGCGTCCGACACAGGTGTAATGCCGATGCATCAGCGGTCCACCGGTGGATAATGTGGTATGGTGCGTATGGTACATAGCCCGTCGTTGCTTTGGAGCGATCAATGCAGAAGTTCTGGCATATTCCTGTCTATCCTCGCCCCCGCCGTATCACCGCGACCTCCCAGCCCATCTGGGATGAGCACGATAAAAATGAAAGCGTGATGATCCAAGGCGACGAAACGCTCCGCACGCTCGCGCCCGCCTGGGCATTCACGCTCCTCTCGCTGCTCGCCTTCTTCCTGCTCGTCGCCCTCTTCGGCTACGTCCTAAAATAGCGGGAATACGCTACGCCAATCAGTGGCCGCGCACGTCCGTCAGCGTGATGCGGATCGCAACGGAAAATGCTTGTGCCATGCTTTCCGGCGTCATGCCGATGCCCTTAATTCCTTCCGCGTACTTCGCGACGTACTCCGGCACGTCGGTCGCTAGTGGGGCGCCAGGGACGATCCGCGCTTCGCCAGTGAAGACGATGATGTCGCCGCCGTGGCCGTCACCGTCGAAATTGAGGGAGACCTTCGGGCTGTGCGCGATGTTCCGCTCCTTCTGCTGGTTTGGTTGACTGTACATCAGAATGGTTTCGCCATCCCAAAGGAACCAGACGGGGGTGGGCTGAGGCGTTCCATCGCGCCGCACCGTCGTCAGCCAGATGATTGTTTCCTCGCGCAGCCGTCGCTCGACGCGCTTGCCAAAGTCCGTTGTTAGATCAATTTGCATCTCATTCTCCTTCTCGCGCTGCATTCCGTGCCGTTAGCAACGCCTGCCCCCTCGCGATATTCCGCGTGGCGGACGGCTCCCCTCTCCATCGCCCCGAAATCACGGTATGAACCAGGTTTGTTCGGCGATGGAGAGGGGCTGGGGGTGAGGTCAACCCCCCACGGCGGCGATACTCGTTTCGAGGCGATCCATCATCATCGTGATGCCCGCCTCGTCAATTGTCAGTGGCGGCGCGAAGACGACGAAGTTCTTGCCGATGCGGGCGAGCAACCCGTGCTCGCGCGCTGCCTGTTCGACTGCCGGGCCGGGTGCGGGCCCATAGACAGCGGGATCGAGATCGAACCCCTGCAACAGCCCCGCGCCGCGAACATTGCGGATGCCGGGCAGCCGCATTGCCATGCTATCCAGCCGGGCGCGGAGGATGCTGCCCATCGCCGCCGCGTTCTCCACCAACTGCTGATCGCGCATCAGCTGCAGCACCGCCAGCCCCGCCGCCGCCGCGACCGGGTTGCCGCCGTAGGTATGACCGTGGTGGAACTCGCGCCGTTCCTCCGCCGTGCCCATGAAGGCCGCCTGCACGCGCTCCTGCACGAGCACCGCCGAGAGGGGCGCGTAACCACCGCTCATCCCCTTCCCGACGCAGAGCAGATCGGGCACGACGCCGAAGTACGTGCCGCCGAATTTCGTGCCGAGCCGCCCGAAGCCGGTGATGATCTCATCCAGGATCAGCAGCACGTTCTGTTTGTCGCAGATCGCCCGGAGCATCGGCAGATACTCGGCGGGCGGGACGGTGAACGCCGCGCCACTGACGCTGATTGGCTCGACGATCACGGCGGCAACGGTCTCCGGGTCCTCCGCCTGGATCGTCCGTTCGACGTGCCGGGCGCAGGTAAAGAGGTCGTGCGCGCGACATTCGTCCAATGTGTGGTCATAGGGGCAGGCGTCGCAGGTCGGCGGATGAACGTGGAGGAAGCCCGCGACGAGCGGTTCGAAGATGCTCTTACGTTCCCAGCCACCAGAGGCCGAGAGCGCGCCCATCGTCGCGCCGTGATAGCCGCCATAGCGGGTAAGAATCTTGAATTTGTTTGGGTGGCCGGTCTGCTTGTGATACTGCCGGGCCATCTTCATCGCCGCTTCGGTCGCCTCGGAGCCACCGGAGAGCAGTTTGACCGCGCCGAAGCCGTCGCCCGCGAAGGCGAGCAGATCGCGCGTCAGTTCGAGCGCGGTCGGGTTTGTCCCGGCGAGCGGGGGTGCGAAGGCGAGCGTGTGCAACTGCTCCGCCATCGCGCCGATCACCGCGCGGTTGCGGTGCCCGACAGAATTGACGAACACCCCGGAAAGCCCGTCCAGATACTGCTTCCCAGTGTGATCGGTGACATGCAGCCCCTCACCCTCCACGATGACAAACGGGTCCTCGGCGAAGGATTGCATCTGCCGAAAATCGAGAATCTGCCGCGCGAGCAGCTCCGGGGTCACAAGATCGTCATACTGGGTCATACCTACCCCCTGATCCCCTCCCGCGAGGAGGGGTGACTCGTCGCGAGATCGTGCCTTATCCCCAACACCTCGATCTTGTAGAGATCCGCTCCCCCTTCCTCGCGGGAAGGGGGCAGGGGGGTTAGGTGGATCATGGCACGCCGTGTGCGATCGGGCAAGAGGCGGCGGCAGTGCGTCGCGGATTTTGGTACGAGCGATATGAGAAACAACAATGCTGACACGGGCAGTAATGGCGCACATGATGGGGTTTTATCTCGCGGTCGGCCTGACACTGGTCGTCCTTCCCGGCTTCGTGATGGCGCATGATGGGCGTGTGGTTTACTTACGCCGTGCCGGGCAGGCGTTGGTTGCGTTCAGCGTGATCCTCCTCGCGATTTATACCACGCAACCCGCGTAGTATTCCTCTTCTTGTGCGATACTCTCGGTATGAGCGATTCCTCTTCCTTCCTTCCCGATGACGAACAGGATGGTGCGCGTTGCCCGATTCCGGCATGGGCGCTCCGACCGCTCGCGATTCTGCTCCCACTGGTGGCAATCGCGGCGATTCTTTGGCTTGTGTTCCGATAGGAATCTGCATAGGAGGGTCTCCGCGTGATCGTCGTTGATAGCCATTGCCATGTCTCGCTCTCGTGGTACGAGCCGGTGGAGACGCTTCTCTTCCAGATGGATCGGTATGGCGTTTCGCATGCCGTATTGGTGCAGATGCGGGGGCAGGCGAACAATGACTACCAGTTCGCCTGCATGCGGCGCTATCCCGGTCGGTTCGCACCTGTCGTTGTTATTGACACTGATCGGCCGGACGCGCCGGAAACCCTGCACCACCTCGCGGAGCACGGCGCGAGCGGCGTCCGTCTCCGGGCAATGGCGCGCTCGCCGGGCGATGATCCGCTGGCAATCTGGCGTGCTGCTGGCCGCCTCGGCCTCGCGGTCAGTTGCTTCGGATCGAGCGCGGAGTTCGCGTCGGACGACTTCGCGGTGCTCGTGCGATCACTCCCGGAGGTGACGATTGTCCTCGAACATCTCGGCTCCCACAGCCGCCCCGACACGACCGATTCCGAACGTGCGCTGCGTCAGCACGTCTTTGCGCTCGCCCGCTTCCCAAACTGCTTCATCAAAGTGACGGGCTTGGGCGAGTTTTGCCAGCGCGCCATGCCCGTGACCGAGCCGTTCTCCTTCGTGCAGCCGATCCCGCCGTATCTCCGACAGGCGTATGATGCCTTCGGGCCGCGCCGGATGATGTGGGGGAGCGACTACCCGCCGGTGAGTGCGCGAGAGGGATACGGGAACGCACTCCGCGGCCCAATGGAGGAGTTCGCGGATCGGGGCGAAGAAGACCGCGCGTTCATCTTCGGTGGCACGGCTCACGCGGTCTTTCCTCTCAGGAATAGCTAAACAGGCAATTGCACCTACTCTTTGTCTCCTGGCGTTCCTGGCGCCTTGGTGATTCAGGTCATCGGTTGCAGCCTTAGGCTGGCCAGAGGTTCATTTCCTGGGTCCAGACGTGGGCGGGCTGAGCGAGGAGGTAAGCGATGGCGTCCGCGACATCCTCGGGTTGCAGGAAGGCTTTGTCCGGCTGCGCCTGCTTTTCCGCGATGGTGCGGCCACCGAATGCGGTGAGGATGCTTCCCGGCGAGAGATAGCAGCAGCGGATACCGTCCGCCTTCACTTCCTCGGCGAGGGCGAGCAGGAAGCCGCGCAGCCCCCACTTCGCCGCGCAGTACGACGAGAGATTCGCGTAGCCCGCGTATGCCGCGCCGGACCCGACCGCGACGATGCGTGCGTCACCCGCCGCTTTGAGGGCGGGCAACGCGGCCTGCGTGACGAGGAATGACCCGGTGAGCATCGTTGCGATGGCCTCCTGCCAATCCTCAATGGGATACGTCTCGACCGGGCCATGCACGCCGATCCCAGCATTGAGCACGAGACCATCCAACCCACCGAGCGCGGCGATTGCCTCCTCTACCGCGCTCCGCACCCGCGCCACATCCCCGACATCCGCGGCGACGGCGACCGCCGTACCGCCCGCCTCCGTCACCGCGCGCACCGTCGCGTCGAGATCATCCCGCGACCGCGCCAGCACCGCGACCGCCGCTCCTCCCCGCGCAAGCCGGAGCGCCGTCGCCCGCCCAACACCCCGGCTACCACCCGTAATCAACACCCGCGTTTTCGCGCTCATCCCGCTTGCCCTCCGCTTGCACCCGCTCTATGCTCTCAACCAAGGTTACGAAGAAATGCACGTAACGCAGAGGACACAGAGAGCGCAGAGGGCGCAGAGAAGAAAAAGAAAAGGATCCTCTCTGTGTCCTCTGCGGCCTCTGCGTGCTCTGCGTTCAATCCGGTTCTCCCTTCTGGCATCTTGACAGTTTAGCAATGGATTTGCCACATGAAAGGAGCCGCACATGGTGACGCGGGAAGTGAAGCAGCAGTATCAAACGACGGACCCGCTCCGCATTCGCGTCGAGACGCACGCGCGATACAGCGAGCGGCAGATTGATCTCGATGCGGAATGCGTCCGGGCACTCGGCCTGACCGGGAGTGAATCGCTGCTCGATGTCGGGTGCGGCCCCGGCGCGTTTCCCCGCTACCTGCGCGCCCACGGCCACACCGGACGGCTCGCCGGGCTGGATCAGTCCGCCGCGATGATTGCGGCAGCCACCGAGACATCAGCAACGTTGGCGATCGAATGGTTCAGAGGTGAGGCGAACGCGCTCCCCTTCCCGGACGGCGCATTCGACGTGATCGCGGCGCGGCACATGCTCTACCACGTCCCGGACATCCCCGCCGCGCTCCGCGCGTTTGCCCGCGTCACCGGCCCCGGCGGCGCCGTCTTCGCGACGACGAATGGCGCGATGGATCTGCCATACATTATCGAGATGGAACATGCGCTGGCCGCACAGTTCGGCGTACCGGACGTATCGCGCACCAACGCGCCGTTCAATACCGCGAACGCCAAAGCAATCCTCGAAACGGTCTACCCGCACGTTGACGAGACGATCCTTCCAAACGCGTTCGTCTTCACCACCCCGGAACCGATCGTTGCGTACATCATGAGCATGACAGTCGTCCATGCGAACGCGAGCGATCCCACCCTGCGCGCGGACATCCACGACTGGCTAACGGCGGAGACGACTCGCCGACTCGCCGCGCTGGGCGGTATCTGGCGCGATCCCAAGGATGTCGGGCTGTATCGTTGCCGCGTGGAATAGCATAGGAGGTACGCAGTTGGATTCGCTTTTCCTGGTGGTAGCAGGCTTTCCAGCCTGCCGTTGGTTGCGGGGAGGCAGGCAGAAAATCTGCCCAAAGGGCACCCGTACCACCAGGGTTTCTCTGGCGAACCGCGTAAGTCATGGCAGCAAATAGCCCGCAACTCATCCTTACTACACGGGCATCGTGCGCCTGGTGTGTTCCCGGCCGATCTTCGCGGCCGCCTCGCCGTCCCGGCTGGCGCAGATGCGCACGCCCTCGTCAATCCGCATCGCCACGTTATGCTCAGAGACCCCGCTGAGGAACTTGATGCCATTCGCCATGCAGGCGGCGAGAACGCGGCTACGAGCATCCTCCATCGCGGGCGGGTACGGCTCGTCGTGGTTGTCGGGGAAGCCGAGCGACATGCCCATATCGCCGGGGCCCCACTCGGCGAAGGAGAGGCCGGGCACCTTCAGGCTCAACGCGCAATTCGACAGTGCGCGCTTGTTCTCTATCTTCAGGCCGAGAAGCAATTCGCCGTGCGGGTTGAGCGGCCACGGATCGGCACGGTCGAGATACTCGCGCACCGGAATGCCCCAGACGGCAGCGGCAGCGGCCTGGCCACCTCCACCACGCCGCCCCTCATCCAACCCCGCCCCAACACCAATCGTATTGAACGGATAGCGCGCGCATTCCACGAATGTCTTCACTGCCTCGGGCGACTCGGCATGGACGAGCAGCAGGCCGTGAACGCCGCATGCGAGTACTTGCTTGATGATCCACGAGTTGGCACGCACGGCATCCGGGCTGACGCCGTCGAAGGGCAAAGTGACGATGACGGCTGGGGTGCGATGGCCGCTGCGCGTCGGGCCACCGGCGATCAGCCCGGCCATGTAGGCGCGTAGTGCGTTCATGTCGAACGGATGGTGCTCAACGTCATAGACGATGTAGTCGGCCCACGTCCGCGCATCCCGGACGCCGCCCGCATGACTCCGTTCATCCGGCGCACGATAATAGATTGGCTGATCCTGCTCGAAGAGTTCGATGCAGCGGTTCACTCGCGGCACGATGCGCTCCTTTCCTGCGTGCACAAACGCCCTCCCACCCGCTTGAATGGCGGCAGTGTACCACCTGTCAATACCTATGGCATGGTTGTCGCTATCAGACGCGGCGCGGCCGCCGTTGACGCCCCCGCCCGAATGCGGGACGATACACAATGGTTCTCAGAGAGAACCGCATTGTTCACATGAAGGGAGATCAGAATGGCGACGACCGCAACGAAAACCTATCAACTCTACCTGAATGGTCAGTGGCAGGATGCCGCCGGGGGCAAAACCTTCCCTGTCCACAACCCCGCGACGGGCGAACTGCTCGCTGAGGTCGCGGATGGCGGTGTGGCGGAGACGGAAGCAGCGATCAAGGCCGCTGTCGCCGCCTTCCCGGCATGGTCGAAGCGCCCGGCGGACGAGCGCGCCGAATTGCTGCACAAGACCTTCGACATCCTCAAGGGGCGGATCGAGGAGCACGCCCGCATCCTCACCGAGGAAAATGGCAAGCCAATCGCCGAATCGCGCGGCGAGGCAACGATCAGCGCGGGCTTCGTGCGCTGGAACGCCGAGGAAGCGCGCCGCACCTATGGCGAAGTCGTCCCCAGCCCGACGGCGGGCAAGCGCGTTCTCACCTTCCGCCAGCCGGTCGGCGTCGTCGCGGCGATCACCCCATGGAACTTCCCGCACTCGATGATCACGCGGAAGATCGCCCCCGCACTCGCAGCCGGGTGTACCGTCGTCCTCCGGCCGTCCTCCGCGACACCGCTCGTCGCGCTGGAGATCATCAAAGCCTTCGATGATGCGGGTTTCCCGCCGGGCGTCGTCAATATCGTCACGAGCAAGTCCGCCAAGGAGGTGGCGAAGGTGCTGGCGGAGAGCCACGATATTCGCAAGATTACCTTCACGGGCAGCACCGAGGTCGGCAAGGAACTGATGGCGATGGCGGCGGGAACCGTCAAGAAGGTTTCGCTCGAACTCGGCGGTCACGCGCCGATGCTCGTCTTCGACGACGCGGATGTCGAACAGGCCGCGCAGAGCGCGATCACCTCCCGCTTCCGCAACGCGGGGCAGACCTGCATCTGCACGAACCGCCTCTACGTCCAGCGCTCAATTGTCGAGCCGTTCTCGAAGCGCGTCGCGGAACTGGCGAAGGGACTGAAGGTCGGCAACGGCCTCGATGCGGACACGAAAGTCGGCCCGATGATTGACGAGCGCGGTTTCCAAAAGGTCGAGGATCAGGTCAAGGACGCGGTGCAGGGCGGGGCGAAAGTGCTCGCCGGAGGCAAGGCTGCCGACACCAACGGCCATCTGAAGGGGTTCTTCTACGAGCCGACGATCCTCGCGAATGTCGCGCCGGACGCCAGGATTCTCCACGATGAGACCTTCGGCCCCGCATTGCCGATCGTGCCGTTCGACACCGAGGAAGAGGCGATCCGCCTCGCGAATGACACGCCGTTCGGCCTCGCCGCCTACTTCTTCACGCGCGACATTGGCCGCGCCTTCCGCGTTGCGGAGGGGCTGGAGTACGGCATCGTTGGCTGCAATGACCCGCTGCCCACCGCGCCGCAAATCCCCTTCGGCGGCTACAAGGAGAGCGGCCTCGGCCGCGAGAACGGCAGTATGGGCATTGAGGAGTTCATGGAAGTCAAGGCAGTGACGATCGGGCTTTGACCTCACCCCCCGGCCCCCTCTCCTTTGCTTGGCAGCAAAGGAGAGGGGGAGCGAAATGCAGGGATGGTAGGGCGCACGGCGTGCGCCCTACTCCCGTTGAAGGGACCAATCATGGAACAGCATAATCCCACCACTGCATACGACGAACAGATGGGGTTCGAAGCGCGCTTCGAGTGGGGGATAGATGGCGTGCGACGCCTCGCGCCGGTTTCCGATGTCGTGGTGGTTGTGGATGTGCTCAGTTTCTCGACGTGTGTGGATGTCGCCGTATCGCGCGGCGCGGCGGTCTTTCCGTATCGCTGGCGCGATGCATCGGCGGAGCGATTCGCGCATGAGAAGGATGCGCTGCTCGCGGTGAGCAGGAGTCAGATGACGCCGGAGCATCCGTACTCGCTCTCTCCCACGTCACTTGAGGCGCTGCCACACGGCGCGCGAATCGTCCTTCCCTCCCCAAATGGCGCAACGCTCGCCGTGCATGTCGCTGATTCGGGTGCGGCGGTGATCGCCGGCTGCCTGCGGAACGCCGGTGCAGTCGCCGCAGCCGCACGGTCACTCGGCCAGACCGTCACGGTCATCGCGGCAGGCGAGCGATGGGACGGAGGTGGCGAACCGCTCCGCCCGGCAGTCGAGGACATGGTTGGCGCGGGTGCGATCCTCGCTGCCTTCCGCCCCAAAACGCCCTCGCCGGAAGCGATTGCCGCCATCGCGGTCTACGCGGCGGCCGCAGCGGCGATGCAGCCCTTCATCGCCGCGTGCAGTTCGGGCCGCGAACTCCTCCAATTGGGGTACGGCGCCGATGTGGACACCGCCACGCAGCACGATGTCAGCGAGACGGTTCCTTTGTTCAAGGATGGCGCGTTCACTTCCTCACCCCCGGCCCCTCTCCATCGCCGGACGGATTTTGCTATGTCGTAGCCTGAGAGCGATGGAGAGGGGAGGGGACGTGTCTGGAATGTCACGGCGTTCCCTCAACGTCCCCTATGTCCCGCATTTCTCCCCCTCTCCATTGCTGACAAGCAATGGAGAGGGGGTCGGGGGGTGAGGGTTATCCCCTCGGCACGCAGTCGGTCGGCGGCTGTGTTGTCGGGTCGTTGACAAAGGCAAGCATGGTGCGCAGGCCGCAGTCGCCGCCGTTGGCGAGAATCGAGTGGCCGATGCCGGGGAACGTGACGAGATACCCGTGGGAGAGGGTCTGGACGACCTGCTTGCCGTAATCCGGCGGTGTCGCGGGGTCGTTATCGCTGGAAAGAACGAGCGCGGGCACGTCGCTCGTCACGGCTTGCGTCTCGACCGGGTTGACCGGTGCAATCGGCCACTGCGCGCAGACATCGAAGTATTCGCGGATGCCGATGGCGAAGACCGGCTGCAAATCCGGCGGCAATGTCTTGTCAATCGCCGTGGCGCGATCCCGGTTGTTGAACGGCACTTCCTCCGAGCAGAGGATCGAGTAATACGTGCCGATATTGATGTCCGGCCCGGTGA
>JBPCPB010000437.1:0-3591 GCA_050999735.1 Thermomicrobiales bacterium
CAATGCGGCGCGCGTCAGGGCGTCGAGCGCGCCGAACGGCTCATCGAGCAGGAGGACATCCCGCTCCATCAGCACCGTGCGCAGGAGCGCGGCACGCTGCCGCATGCCACCGGAGAGCGCGCTGGGATAGACATCCGCGAACCCTTCGAGGCCAAAGAGCGGCAGCCGCTCCCGCGCCTGCGCGCGCGTCGCCTGCATGCCACCGCGCCGCGCCAATTCCGGGCCGAGCGTGGCGTTTTGCAGCACCGTCCGCCACGGCAGCAGCAAGTCGCGTTGCGGCATGTAGCCAACCTGCCCCGGCGTGCCGACCACGGGCTGACCATGCACGGTAACGCTGCCGGAGATAGGCGTAATCAGGCCCGCGAGAAGGCCAAAGAGCGTGCTTTTTCCGCATCCCGATGGGCCGATCACCGTCACGAACAGGCCCGGCGGCACCGTCAGCGAGAGTCCTTGTACAGCGGTCACGGGCGGAACGTCCCGGCGCGCGGCGGGAAAAGTAACGGTGACATCCGTCAGTGCGACGGCGGGGGCGGTCATTACGCGGCAACACTTGCCATCAAATTGGCCGCCCGCGCGACGCCGAGCGCGGCGCCGAGGATTGTGCGGGCGGCGGGGAGCCGTTCAGGGACAAGGGCGTAGCGATCCCGCCCCTCCTGGGCGATCAATCCCGCGCCGATCAGTTCACGCAGGTGATGATACAACTGGCCTGTCGTGTTGAGGCCCGCAGCCTTCATCAGTTCGCCGCTCGTCGCGGGGTGTTCCAGCACGGCGCGATAGAGGGCGAGGCGCGGCATGCTCGCCAAGGCGGCGAGGACGCGCACGCTGCCATCGAGCGGCACGGCGAAGATCGCGTTGCCGTCCGGCCCCACTGCGCCATCCGCCCCGACCGCGCGCTCCCCGAAGACCTGTCCTTCGAGCCGCGCAATCCGCTCCTGCAACTGCGCGAGCGCACTCTCCAGTTCGCCCGCAGGCATGCCTCCATCACGCCCCTCGCGCTCGCGTTTTCGCGCCATGGTTTCACCACCCTTCTGCTCGCATTACCCGCCGCGTCGCCCGTATCGTACCGCATGTCGTCGCTACGGAGAAGCCTCACAGGATAGATGCAGTTGACAGGCGGCGCTTGATGATATATTGTCTCGACAAGATGACGTTGAGACCGTGTCTCGGCAATTCTTGATGGAGGCGCATGATGGAATGGTATGCCATGCAGCATCAGATTAACCGCCGCACGATCTTGCAAGGGATTGCCGGAGCAACCGGAGCGGGGCTTCTTGCGGCTTGTGGCAGCAAGAGCAGCGGCACAATTGCGCCATCAAAGGTGCCCATTGCTACCATCCCGCCCGGCAAGCAGGTCGCGGTCGCGGCGACGACAACGCAGATTCAGGACTTCATGAAGAACGTCGGCGGCAATCGCGTCGCCGTCACGGGCATCCTGAAGCCAAATGTAGACCCGCACGATTACGAGCCGACGGTCGAAGACGCGAACGCCATCGCGAAGGCGGACATCGTCTTCGTCCACGGCATCGGGTTGGACAGTTGGATGGATAAGACCGTCAGGAACGCAACCGCGAACGTGCCGGTTATTACTACGACGAACGGCATTAAGGCGTTCAAGGGCGACGAGAACGAACCGGAGGGCGATCCGCATGTCTGGTTCGATCCGACGCTCGTGCAAACGATGGTAGCAAACATTGCCAACGGGTTGGCGAAGGTGAATCCGGCGAACATGAGCACGTATCAGGCAAACGCCGCGTCCTATACCGACCAACTGACGCGACTTGACGAGCAACTGAAGGGTATTTTCAACCAGATACCGAAGGAACAGCGTAAACTCGTCACCAATCACGATGCCTTCCGCTATCTCGCCAATCGGTACGGCCTCACGATCGTCGGCGCCGTCATCCCCAGTCTCTCGGATAGCGCCGAACCGTCCGCGAAGCAAGTCAACGACCTGATTGACACGATTAAGAAGGAGCAGGTAAAGGCGATCTTCGCCGAATCGTCGGCGAATCCGAAGGTCGCGCAGCAAGTCGCGAAGGAGACAAATATCAAGATTGTAGACACACTCTACGGCGATACGCTCGGTGAGCCGGGGAGCGCGGGCGATACCTATCTCAAGATGATGGTTTACGACGCGACGACTATCGCGGATGCGTTGAAATGATGGAGCACCTAACCCCCCAGCCCCCTTCCCGCGAGGAAGGGGGAGCAAATCGGGACCGATTCGAGAACTTGGTGATTGATGTTCGCAATGTCACCGTCGCGTATCATCACACGACGGCAATCGAAGGGATTAACGTCGCCTTCCCCGCCCGTGCCGTCACCGGCATCATCGGGCCGAATGGTGCGGGCAAGACGACGCTGCTGCACACGATCATGGGCATGCTGCCGCATCAGCGCGGCAGCATCGCGCTCTTCGGCACGACGATCCGCCGCGCGCGCCGTCGCATCGCCTACGTCCCGCAGCGCGAGGCGGTGGACTGGCAATTCCCCGTCACGGTGCGCGATGTCGTCCTGATGGGGCGCTACGCCGCGATGGGCTATGGCCGCCGTCCGTCCACCGTCGATGAAACCTGCGTGCATGACGCCCTCGCGCAGGTCGGCATGCTGCCCTTCATCGCGCGGCAGATCGGCACGCTCTCCGGCGGGCAGCAGCAGCGCGTCTTCCTCGCCCGCGCCCTCGCGCAGGAGGCGGACCTGCTGATCCTCGATGAGCCATTCGCGGGCATTGATGCCGCCTCGCAGGAGACGATCTTCCACCTGCTTGCCGCCTTCCGGGACGGCGGCAAGGCTGTGCTCCTCTCGACGCACGACCTGACGAGCATCCGTAGCCACTGCGATTACGTCCTCTGCCTCAACCGGAGCGTGATCGCCTTCGGGCCGGTAGAGACGACCTTCCGCCTCGATGCGCTGGAGCGAACCTACGGCGGACGGCTCTTCCATCTGCATGACACCGAGGCGGTGATGCTGCAATGATCGCCTTCGCCACTCTCTGGCACGACTACGCCTCCGTGCTGCACAAGCAGTTCTTCCAGCACGCGCTCGTCGCGGCGATCCTGATTGGCATCCTCTGTGGCGTCGTCGGCACATACGTCGTCCTGCGCGGCTACGCCTTCCTCGGCGACGCGCTGGCGCACGCGACCTTCCCCGGCGTCGCCGTTGCCTATTTACTCGGCACGAGCATCCTCGGCGGCGCACTCGTCGCCGGGCTGGTGACCGCCTTCCTGATTGGCGGTGTCTCGCGGAACCGGCGCGTCAGTAACGACGCGGCCATCGGCGTTTTGTTCGCGGGCGCCTTCGCGCTCGGCGTGATGCTGATTAGCCGCATCCGCTCGTACCGCAAGGACTTGTCATCACTCCTTTTCGGCAACGTGCTCGGCGTTTCCACCACCGATCTCATCATCATCAGCGCGATGGGCGCGCTGATTCTCGCGCTGGTCTTCTTTTTTTACCGTGAATTGCTCCTGATCTCCTTCGACCCGATCTACGCCGCCTCGCTCGGCTACCCGGCGTGGGCGCTCGATCTCCTGCTGCTCGGCGTGCTGACGCTGACGATCGTCGTCTGTTTGCAGGTAGTGGGGAATGTCCTCG
>JBPCPB010000504.1:0-3570 GCA_050999735.1 Thermomicrobiales bacterium
TCCGCCGCTTCCTGCGTGGTGAGGAACTGCTGAACGTCGTGGATAAAAAGCGCGGGTATTGAATGGAGCGTGAGGCGGCGTGAAAATAGCGATAGGAGTTACGCAGTTCGCGAGAGGGCACCCGTACCACCAGGGAAATGTACCCAACTGCGTAAATCCTACAGCGATTTCCGAGTCAGGGGAGCTTCATTGCCGAAATTGCTCTCGATGATGACGAGCAGGTACACTATGAGCGTACGACGGAATCCGTCGGGCACTGGACAGCTTGGGCAGCGCCGGATGTCTTCCTGCAATGCCTGCAAACGGTGTATCCCGTCGCTACGGATGAGTAAGGTCTCTGGAATGATTTACGAACTCTGGTATGAAGATACCGGAAACATCATTGACGCGTACAAGGCCGAGACGGATGCCTTGGCGGAAGTCCGCGCCTTTATTGAGGATTATGGCCCGTCCTCCATCGAAACAATGGTCCTTCTCGCCGCCACCGGGCGGAAGCGAGAAACAGGTCATCGCATCTGGCCCGCAACTGGCCGAGCGGGCAATGACTGCCACACCCACCCGTTCACAGTCGGCGGCGATGTAGCATACTCGGAAGGAGAGTCTCATGGCTGACCGGACACCGCTCACGATTGAAGAAATTGTCACGCTCGCGCTGCCGGGGGATGCGCAAATCAGCCCGGATGGGCGGAGCGTCGCCTATGTGCTGGCGGATACGGCGAAGGACGGCGCAGTGCGACATGCCCATCTCTGGCTCGTGCCGACGGACGGCGCAATGCCGCCGCGCGAACTGACCGCCGGGCCGCGCCAGGACACGACGCCCCGCTGGTCGCCCGACAGCCGGACGCTCGCCTTCCTTTCTGACCGCAACGAAGAAAATAAGCAGGACATCTACCTCCTGCCCATCGGTGGCGGCGAGGCACGGCGATTGGGTGATCTGCACGGCAGCCTCATGGACCTCTCGTGGTCGCCGGATGGAAAGACACTCGCCATCATCCGCACGGACCCGGAGACGGATGACGAAAAGAAGCGCAAAGAGGAGAAGGACGACGCCTACGTCGTCGAATCGCGACAGCATCGGAAGTATGCCCACCTCTGGCTTGTGGATGTCGCAACGGGCGAGGCGAAACAGTGCGGTTCGGATGATCTCCATGTCTGGAACGGCAATGGCTACGCATGGTCGCCCGACGGAGCGCGGATCGCCGTTGTCGGCAGCGCGAAACCCGGTTGGGCGCACGGCTTCGGCGGTACCGCCCTCTCTCTCCTCTCCGTTGCCGATGGTACGGCACACGAGATCGCGGGGACGTACGGCACGCCGAGCAACCCAAGTTGGTCGCCGGATGGGACGACACTTGCCTTCATCGCCCGCCCGGACCGCACGGCGCAAGGTGCGGGCGTGCTGATGCTCTGCGATCTCGCCTCAGGCCGCGTCGAGTCGCGGCTCGTCGCTCTTGAACAAGGCAAGAGCGACCTTTGCTGGCTGGACAACCGCACGCTCCTCCTCACGCTGCTCGACGGCACCGCGCACAACCTGCATCGCTACATCGTGCCGGAAGACCGTTTGAGCGCACCGCTCGGCAACTTCCCAACGCCTGGCGCAGCGCCCAATAATGCGGCGACCGTGATGTCGGTGGACGCGGCGGGCGAAAATGTCGCGATGGTGCGCGGGGATATGGCGCACCTGTTCGAGGTCTGGGCCGGGCCGCTCGACGGGACAATTCGGCAGATCACCGACCATAACGGCTGGATCCGGGAGCGGAGCATCGCGCCATCGCGCGTCATCCATTGGGAAGCGGCGGACGGTCGGCAGATCGCGGGCATCCTCGTCACGCCGGACCCCGCGCTGCACGGCGACGGCCCATATCCACTCATCGTGCAGGTACATGGCGGCCCGGCGGGTGTCTACGTCGAAGACCTGCAACTGACGTGGAGCCGCTGGGGGCAATTACTCGCCGCGCATGGCTACGCAGTCATTCTCCCGAACCCGCGCGGTAGTTCGGGGCGGGGCGATCCCTTCCAGACACTGAACTACGCCGACTGGGGCGGCAACGACATGGACGACATCCTGCGCGGCGTGGACGCCGTGGTCGCCGAGGGCATCGCCGACCCGGAGCGCACCGGCATCGGTGGCTGGTCCTACGGCGGTTTCATGACCGCATGGACGGAAAGCCAGACGACGCGCTTCAAGGCGGCAATCGTTGGTGCGGGCCTCTGCAACCTCGTCAGTTTCTATGGCACAACCGATATTCGCGACTGGCACGAGTCCCACTTCGGCGCGCCGCTTCACGAGGACGCCGGGCGGTATTGGGATCACTCCGCGATGAAGTACCTCGCCCAGGTGACGACCCCAACGCTCATCCTCCACGGCGAAAAGGACGAGCGCGTCCCCTTCGCGCAGGGGCAGGAGTGGTTCGCCGCGCTCACCCGGCGCGGCGTGCCCGTCGAGTTCGTCGCCTTCCCGCGCGAGCCACATGCGATCGAGGAGCGCGCCCATCAGCGCGTCTTACTCAATCGCGTCCTGGCGTGGTACGACGAGTACGTGAAAGGGGTGTAGGGAGCGTCACCCCCAGCCCTTCCCCATTGCTTGGCAGCAATGGAGAGATTCTTTTGTTGCTTGAAGGGATTCGTCGCATCGCGGGCGCGCACATTCGCCAATGCACACAGGGACAACAATCGGCGCAGTGCGGCGTCGCCCGTGATTCACACGGTCTGATCTCTATTCGACGTCCGTCCTTGCACCCAATTCAGTCTAATGATGGCTCGTCAGTCGTTCGACGAGTTTCTTGACATCCTGCGCGCGATTGCGGGGAATAATGAGGACGGCATCGGGCGTGTCCACGATGATGAGGTCTTCGATGCCGACGGTGGCAATCAGGCGATCCCGGCCGTGAACGAGCGTGCGCTTCGTCTCGATGGCGAGATGGACTGTGCCGATTGCCACATTGCCGTCGTCGTCGCCTTGCATCAGCGAGGCGAGCGTGTCCCAGTCACCGACATCGTTCCACCCCGGATCGCACGGCACCGTGACAAGCGGATGGAACTTCTCCATGATCCCGACATCAATGCTCACCTTGCCGAGCGTCGGGAAGACCGATTCGAGCGTTTCCACGTACGCATCGGTGCCGATGATCTCATTGATTCGCATCAGGCCCGCGTACGTCTCCGACAGGTGCATGGCAAAGGCGTCGCGCAGCGTCTGAACGCGGCAAATGAAGAGGCCGGCGGTCCAGACGAAGTTGCCGGTAGCGAGGTACGCTTCCGCCTTCTCGCGCTCCGGCTTCTCCACGAAGCGCACCGCCTCGCGCACGCAGATATTGTCCTCCTGCCGCGTGACACCGGCGAGTTCGATGTAGCCGTAGCCCGTTGCGGCGAACGTCGGCGTAATACCGATTGTAACAATTGAGCCGTCCTGCGCGGAGCGCGCGGCGAGGGCGACCGCGTTCAAGAGAATATCCGGCTGGAGGATGACGTGATCGGCCTGAAAGGAGGCGAGCGTCGCCTCCGGGTCTTTGTGCGCGAGATGGATCGCGGCGAGGCCGAGGGCGGGGCCGGTCTCCCGCGCGACGGGTTCGA
>JBPCPB010000045.1:0-3429 GCA_050999735.1 Thermomicrobiales bacterium
GATGGATGTCTTCGCGACCGAAGCGATCCTGGCGGCACACATCGCGGAATATGGGGCGTTACCGCCCCGCCTTGCCGCAATCCTCGGTCGTCCGGTGACGGGCTGAGTTATGTCCGGATGTCAGAAACGGGAGGCTATCGCGTACTCGTCTTGTGCCGTACGGGAAGGTGCCGTACAATCATAGTGTCACTCGGTACAGGCTATGGAGGTTGATTAATGGCAACAGAAACACGCAATGAACGAATTGAGGTGCGCGTGCCAACCAGCGTGAAGGAAGAATTTGTGCGCGCAGCCGAGATGGAGGGCCGGTCAACGAGTGACCTACTCATCGAGTACATGCGCCGGGCGACAGACGAGATTTTTGCCCGCCATCGCCGCATCACCCTCGCGAACGCGGATTGGGATATTTTTGCGGACGCGCTCGCGAACCCGCCGGAGCCGGGGCCAGCACTGACGCGCGCGGTAGCCCGCTATCGCGAGCGCTACGGCAACTGATGGGTGTACTGCCCATCTCCCCATGTGAGCGGTTCGCGCCAGATCGCCACAACTGGCGAAAGTTCCGCTGCCCCAACCCAACATTCGATGTCTATCTGCGTCGTGCACGTAAGGAAACTGAACACAGTCCGGCGGTCATTTATGTCCTCAATGATGCAGCCGCGAAACGCATCATCGGCTATTATTCCATCAGCTCGACGAGCATCGCGCGGCAGTCATTTCCCGACGAATTCCGGGGAGATTTGCAGCCCTACGCCGAGCAACCCGCGATGCTGATCGGCCGACTCGCAGTGGATCGTGATTATCTCGGCAAGGGCTACGGCGGCAACCTGCTGATCGACGCGTGCCGTCGCTGTCTCGCCCTGCGGGAGCATGTCGGCTTCGTCGCCGTGATGGTAGACGCTATTGATGCCGACGCCGCCCGCTTTTATCGCCACCACGAATTCATCCCATTCCCAAGCGCCCCCGACAAATTGTTTATTCCCATCGCCACCATCACGAAACTCTCCAGCATCTGATTTTCGCTTCATTAAAGGAGTTACCAGGATGCGCGACTGGTTCACGGTGCCGGAGGGGGAGACGGACGAGGCGCACCTGACACCCGGTGCATTTCTGGCGTATCGCCGCCCGCGGCTCGGCAAGATGGCGGAACAAAACATCATTCATCCCACGGTCTTGCTCGCCTTTCAGACGCGTATCGCGGATCACCTCGTCCACGAGACGCATGCTCGCCCGGTCGGTGAGGGATTCTCGACGCAGACCAGCGCGCCGATGTGGAATGGCACGCTCGGCGGCGCGCCGGTCTCCGTTCAGCGGCTGCCCATTGGCGCGCCGATGGCGGTGAGCGCATTGGAATTGCTGATCGAAGCGGGCGCGCGGACATTCATCGTCGCGGGGATCGCGGGGAGCCTGACGCCGGACGTCCCGATTGGCGGCATTGTCATCCCGACGAGCGCGCTGCGGGAGGAGGGCACGTCGTATCATTATTTGGCGCCGGACGTGGAGCCGGTGCCCGATGCGGAGCTGATCGAGGCGCTGGTGATGGCCACCGAGTCGCGGGGAATCACACCGGGTGTCGGGCGCGTCTGGACGACGGACGCGATCTTCCGCGAGATGGGCTGGAAGGTGCGGCGCTATGGCGCGGCGGGTATCCTCGCGGTCGAGATGGAACTGTCGGCATTGCTTGCTGTTGCGCAGGTGCGCGGCGTGCGCCTCGCGGCTGTCCTCGCCATCTCCGACGAACTCTTCCATCCCTGGACGCCCGGTTGGCACGTCGAGGAATTCCTCACCGGCAGCCGCGCCGCCGCGAACATCGCCCTCGATGTCGCCGCGGGAGTAAACGCTGCGCGAGTAAACGGTAGGCAGTAGGTAGTAGAGAGAAAGGCTGGGATTAGCAGATGGATAAGACTGTGCGGCGGGAGATACACTTTGCGTGGGGCGACGTACAACTTGCCGGAACACTTCATCTGCCTGATGCGCCACCGCCTCACCCCGCCATCCTCATGCTTCAGGGTTCCGGACCCGCCGACCGCGACAGCGACGGCTACTTCCCGCCCATTCGCGACACCTTCCTCAGTCGCGGCATCGCGGTGTACTCCTTTGACAAACCCGGCATTGGCGCCTCATCGGGAGACTGGCGGCACTACGCCCTCGCCGGTCGCACCAACCAGGCGCTCGCCGCCATTGCACTCCTGCGCGGACACGACGACATTGATCCGCGCCGCGTCGGTGTCTGGGGGCACAGCCAGGGCGGCTGGCTCGTGCAGATGATTGCCGCGCGCCTACCCGATCTCGCCTTCGCCATCGCCAATTCCGGCTGCGCGATTGGCGTGGAGGAACAGGATCGTTACGGCTGCGAACACACGATGCGCGCCGAGGGCAAATCCGAGGAGCAGATCGAGCGCGCACTCGCCTTCATCAATGCCGTGCATGCAGCGGCGTTGCGGGGCGATGATTACGCGTCGGTCGAGCGGCACCTGCTGGAACCGTCGCGGAGCGAGCCGTGGTACGGCTACCTGGCGGTCGACGACGCAGAGGACTGGGGAGGAATCAGCCGCTTCGTGACCGAGCGGTACGAGCCGGCCGAGGCGCTGGCACAGGCGCACTGTCCCTTCCTCGCGCTCTTCGGCGCGCTCGATGTGCTGGCACCGGCGTGGAAGAGCGCGGCGATCTATAGTCAGTCGCTGCGCGAGGCGGGGAACCAGGACGCGACCATTGTGGTATTCCCACAGGGGAATCATCGCATCCTGCTCCCCGAGACGGGCGAATTCGCCCCCGGCTACCTCGATCTGCTCGGCGACTGGGCCGCCCGACGGGTGGCGACCCAGTAGGCAGTAGGCAGTAGACAGAGAGAGCTGAGATTTCCTGTCACCGTCTACTGCCTACTGCCTACTGCTTACTACGGTCGCGTCACGTACCCGATGAAGCCGCCGAGGCCGATGATGCCGCCGATCTCGATGCGCGGCTCAACATAGCGCTTGCCCGGTTCCCAACTGTTGCCGCCCGTCGCGTTGATGCCGCCCCGATAGATACCGGCAGTCGCGTTCCAGACGCGCCCATTGGAATCCCCATAGGGATAGGCGAGAAAGCGAACCGGCCAGCCGAGGCGATTTTCGAGATCGGTCTTGCTCTGCTGCAACTCGTACGCGAGTGCGCCGTCGCCGATCCGTGTCAGGAACGGATGGTCAACCGTATGGCTCTCCACGTCGTTGCCGCTGCGGACAAGCGAAACCAGGTCATCATCCGTGAGATTATGGACGGCTGAGACGATGAAATACGTCGCCACGAAGCCACGATCGCGTAAGACCGGGAAGGCCAGCCGCTGATCGGCGTTGCCATCGTCGAAGGTGATGGCGATGGGCTTATCGGGGAGTGTCCGCCCGCCGAACATCGCCTCATACAGTTGCGTAATCGTCACGGGGTGATAGCCATTCT
>JBPCPB010000061.1:0-4373 GCA_050999735.1 Thermomicrobiales bacterium
CAACCGCCGCCGGGGTCGCTACGTCATCTGCTGCACGAACAGGTGTGTCAAGTGTTCGAGCCAACCGTTGTTCCTCCGAGCGTGTCAGTCGTCGGGAGCGGAGGCTTCAGCCTGCGTTCTTCGGACGGGGATGCAGGCTGAAGCCTACGCCACCAACGACTGACACGCTCGGAGGAACAACGGTTGGCTCGAACGCTTGACACGCCTGTTCGTGCAGCAGATGACGTAGCGACCACGGCGGCGGTTGATTGGTATCTGCGTGTGGTCGTCTTCGTGGGCGGCGGGGTGAGCATCGGCATCGAGTTGGCGGCGTCGCGGCTCCTGGCGCCCTTTTTTGGTACCTCACTCTTTATCTGGGCGAACCTGATCGGCCTGACCTTGATCTACCTTTCGATTGGCTACGCAGTCGGTGGGCGGATTGCCGATCGCTGGCCGCATATCGCGCTCCTCTATGCGATCACCGCCGTCGCGGCCTTCGTCACCGGCCTGATTCCCGTACTGGCGCAGCCGATCCTTGCCAAGAGCCTGACGGCGTTCGCGGCCGTCTCGCTCGGTGGGTTTTACGGCTCGCTGGTGGGCACGCTTGTCCTCTTTGCCATCCCGGTCACACTGCTCGGCTGTGTCTCGCCCTTCGCCATCCGGCTCGCGCTCGCCTCCGTGGCCGGGGCTGGCAATACCTCCGGTTCGCTCTATGCCCTGAGCACCGTGGGCAGTATTGTCGGCACCTTTGTGCCCACCTTCCTGCTCATCCCACGCATTGGCACGTTCCGCACCTTTTACCTGTTCGCCATCGCGCTCCTTGTCGTCTCTCTGGTCGGCCTCTTCCGCACGCCGCGTACCGATCCCGATGCCGGTTCCGATTATCGCGCGCGCTTGCTGATCGGCACTGCCATGCTCCTCGTCATCATGCTGGGAATCGCCGCCTTCGGGCAGCGCGGCTTCGTCCGTCCGGTGGAGGGCGGTCGGCAGGTCATCTGGCAGGGCGAGTCCGCCTATAACTTCATTCAGGTCGGGCGCAACCCCGCCACTGGCGCGAACGAACTCTATCTCAATGAGGGGCACGCGATTCACTCCCTCTATTATCCAGGTGACGCGGTGCAGCCTCTCAGCAATGGCCCGTGGGATTACTTCGCCGTCGCCCCATTTTTCCAGGCGAATGAGCGGCCTGCGGCGATCAAAGACGTCTGTATCATCGGCCTTGCCGGTGGGACGGTCGCGCAGCGCATGGATCAGATCTATGGCGCGGGTGTGAAGATTGACGGCGTCGAGATTGACCCGAAGATCGTGGATGTCGCGCGTCAGTTCTTCAACCTCAATGCCTCTCACGTCAATGTGATCGTCCAGGATGGCCGCTACTACATGCGGACGACCGATAAACACTACGACGTGATTGCGGCGGACGCTTACCACCAGCCCTATATCCCCTTTCAGTTGACGACCCAGGAGTTCTTCCAGGAAGCCTACGACCATCTGAACGACAATGGGACATTTGTTGTCAACGCGGGCCGTTCGAACACCGACTTCCGCCTCGTGAACGTGATCAGCGACACGATGCGCTCCGTCTTCCCCAACGTCTACCTGATAGACACGCCGGCATTCACGAATACGATGGTGATTGGCACAAAGAATCCGACGACGCTCGCCAACTTCGCCACCAATATCAACACCGTCCGGCAGACCAACCCCACCTCCGCGCTCGTCACCCTCGGCGATGCGGCGCTCAAGGATGGTCACGTCCGGGAGGCGGCACCGGGTCCGCACATCTTCACCGATGATCTCGCCCCGGTCGAGGACCTGATTGATCGCATCCTGCTGGATTATGCCCGCAAGGGGGGCACGTAGCGCCGTGGGAACCTTCGCGCCATGCACCCTCCCCGCGCTCAACGCGATCCCGTGGCTCCGGCACATCGTCACGATGCGCAACGCCACCCTGCCGCTCGGCGGGGATATGAGTTTCACGACGGGCGCCGCCTGCCCGGAGGGGATCGTCGCGAACCGCCGCCACGCCCTCGCGGCGATTAATCGCACCCCGGATCAGGCCGTGATGAGTGGCCTTGTGCATCACACGGATGTCCGGTCAGTAGATTGGAGCGACGCCGGACGCGGTGTGACGACGCCCGCGACCGCCATCCCACGGACGGACGGCATGATGACAAACGCGCCGGGCCTGACGTTGATGATGTGCTTCGCGGACTGCGTGCCGCTGATCGTTGTAGACACCGAGCAGCGCGTCATCGGTCTCGCCCATGCCGGCTGGCGAGGCACGCTCGCCGGCATGACCGGTCGCCTCATTACCGCAATGTGTCAGACATACGACTGTCACCCGGAGGCGATGCTGGCAGTGATTGGACCGAGTATCGGGCCACGCGCCTACGCGGTCGGCCCGGAGGTCGTGTCCGCATTCGCGCTCGCGTATCCAGCAGATGATCTGATCAGCAACGGCAACGGCCATCCGCACCTCGATCTCTGGGAAGCGAATGCCGCGCAGTGCCGGCGTGCGGGACTGGCGGACGGCACCCTCCACACAAGTGGGATATGCACGTTCGCGCAGGGCGACCACTTCTTCTCCCACCGCTACGCCGAGCGCCACAACGAAACCGAGGGCCGGTTTGCGGTTCTTGTTTCTATCGAGGAGTGACCGGCAATGTCAGTGTCAGATGCCGCCATCGTTCAGGATAATGTGTCGCGGGTCCGCGCGGAGATCACCGCGGCATGTCGCCGGGCCGGGCGGAACCCCGACGAGGTGACGCTGATCGGTGTGACAAAGAATGTCGGTCGCCCGCTTGCCGATGCGCTGATTGCCAGCGGCGTCCATGACATCGCGGAAAACCGGGTGCAGGACGCGATGGAGAAGTTCGGGCGGCGCAGCCCCTTCCCTCCCCTCCCTGCCGATGTACGGCTGCACATGATCGGCAACCTGCAAACCAACAAAGCGCGCGATGTCGTCGGCCTCTGTTCCACAATTCACTCCGTCAATCGCACGGCGATCGGGGACGCGCTGCAACGTACTGCCGCGCGGCAGCGGATCACCTGCGATGTGCTGATCGAAGTCAATACGGCACATGATGAGGCGAAGCAAGGGGCTGAACTGAGTGAGGTTGTGTATCTTCAGGGATATGTAATTAACGATTGCCCAAATCTGCGCCTTGTCGGCCTGATGACGATCGCTCCCCAGGTGGCGAATCCTGAGGACGCGCGCCCAGCATTCCGCTCACTGCGGGAGTGGCGCGACATGCTGATGCTTGAATATCCCGCCCAGCCCCTGCCGATCCTTTCCATGGGTATGTCGAATGACTTCCCCATCGCCATTGAAGAGGGCGCGACGCATGTGCGTATCGGTCGCGCCCTCTTCACAGGGTTGAATGCTGAGAAGGAGTAACGAGCAACGAGTGGACCGAACCCGTCTCGTTACTCGTTACTTTCAACTCGTTACTCGTCAGGGGCGCGGTGTCGCGCTCGGCGTTGGGCGGGGCGCGGCTGCCGGTGTGCCCGATGGTAGTGGCTGGGCAGGTGGTGTCGGCGTTCCCGCCAGTTGCTGAAGAATCTGCTGCACTTGCGCGAGTTCATTGCCGTAGGTCGCCCAATCGCCCGTCTTCAGAGCATCCTGCGCCCGCTGGTAATGCGCGAGCGCGTCAGCGGCGCGCGCGGCATCCGTCCCACCGGCTGCGGGCGACGCCCCCTGATTGGGCGCGGCCGCGGTCGTACTCGGTGCGCCGGAGCCGACGAGGGCGGCAATCGCCTCATCGAGTGAGGGACGCATGACCACCTTGTTCTGCGACGCGACGATCACGCGCTTCAACTCCGGGAACGGGCTATTGGTCGCCTGCACATAGAGCGGCTCGACATAGAGGAGGGTGTTCTCAATCGGGATAATCAGAAAGTTGCCGAGGATCACCTGCGAGCCTGCCTGGTCGAGCAAGGTGATTTCCGAGGAAATATCCGGCTCCTGATTAATGCGCGCCTCCACTTGCTGTGGCCCCTGCACCGTCAACTCTCTGGGGAACTCGTAATCTACCAGTTTGCCGTAATTGGCACCATCGCTCCGACCGGCGAGGAAGGCGACCATATTCTGCCGGTTGTTCGTTCCTCCCCCCGGCGTAAAGGGCCGCACGAGCACGTACTCCTCCTGCTGTTGGCCAGGGAGGCGAACGAGGATGTAATACGAGGCGATTGGCTCCACGAGTTTCTTCTCGCCGACCTGCTCATTGGCAATTGCCCACTGATCTTCGCTCCCATAAAAGACCTGCGCATCCGTCACATGGTAGCGCGTGTAGATCGCCGTCTGGACGTTGAAGTAGTCCTCAGGGTAGCGAAAATGCGCCCGGAGTGACGGCGATGCGGCGCTCCCCGGCGTAAACAACGACGGATAGATT
>JBPCPB010000067.1:0-12642 GCA_050999735.1 Thermomicrobiales bacterium
TCTGGCAGCGGGAGGACGCATCAACAAACGGCGAAAACGCCCGAATAGCTGCCAGTTATTGCAGGCGGTGGCGGCATGAATCCTTACCTTGATGCCTATGGGCGATTCACGAATCGCCCCTACGCAGTGATACTAAATCGAGGCATCACGGTGAGCCTATCGTGAAGGAGCGGCAATGACACGGCTGACGGGCGGGCAGGCACTGGTCCAATCTCTCGCGCGGGAAGGGGTGGAGACGCTCTTCGGGCTGCCCGGTGTGCAACTCGATTGGGCGTATGACGCGCTCTACGAGGAACGAGACCGGATTACCGTCTACCACACGCGCCATGAGCAGGCGACCGCCTACATGGCTGACGGCTACGCGCGGACGACCGGACGGATCGGCGCCTGCATGGTCGTGCCGGGGCCGGGCCTGCTGAACGCGAGCGCCGCCCTCGCCACCGCCTATGCCTGCTCGTCGCCCGTGCTCTGTGTGGCGGGCCAGATTCCCTCCGCGACGATTGATAAAAGATACGGAATGCTCCACGAGGTGCATAATCAGCGCGCGGTGATGGCATCATTCACCAAGTGGGTGGGGCGCGCGGACACTCCGACGGCCGTTCCGGGCGTCGTGCGCGAGGCGTTTCGGCAGTTGCGCGCGGGGCGCCCGCGCCCGGTCGGTATCGAGGTCCCGGCGGACATGCTGCAAATGACGGCGGACGTGACGCTCCTCGATCCGGCCACGGCGGAGCGCGGCGCGGGCGACCCCGATCTGCTGCGGCAGGCTGCCGCATTGTTGCGTACCGCCGTGCGTCCACTGATTTACAGCGGTGGCGGCGTCCTCAGTGCCGGGGCATCGGAGGCGTTGCGGGCGGTCGCCGAACTGCTCGAAGCGCCCGTTGTCATGTCGCTCGACGGGCGCGGGGCGCTCTCCGACCGGCACTATCTCGCACAGACCGGCCTTTCCGGGATGCACCTCCTGCCGCAGGCGGATGTCGTGCTGGCGGTGGGCACGCGGTTCTTCCAGCCTGCCGTCGCGTGGGGATTGCCGCCGGGCGCACAGGTCATTCGGATTGATATTGACCCCGACGAGATCACGCGCCACGGCGCGCCAACTATCGGCATTGTCGGCGACGCGAACGGTTCGCTCGTCGCGCTCCGTGACCTGCTCGACGGCACGCCCCATCGCCCTTCGCGTGCGGCCGAATTGCTGGCGGTCAAACAGGAAGGGGCCGCACGGCTCGATGCGATCCAACCCCAGGCCGCCTATAGCAGCGCGATCCGTGCCGCACTGCCGGATGATGGCATCCTCGTCGCCGACCTCACGCAAGTCTCCTTTTTCGCGACGCTCGGTTACCCGGTCTACGCGCCGCGCACCTTGATCGGCCCCGGCTATCAGGGCACGTTAGGCTCCGGCTTCGCGACCGCGCTTGGCGCGCAGGTCGGGAATCCGGGCAAGAAGGTTGTCGCGCTGATGGGCGATGGCGGCTTCCTCTACACCGTGCAAGAGTTGGCGACGATGCGCCAGCAGCGCCTCAATGTCGTCGCGATCGTCTTCAACGACAACGCGTACGGCAATGTGAAGCGGACGCAGCGCGAGGATTTCGCGGGTCGTGTCATCGCCGCCGATCTCGCCAACCCGGATTTCGTCGCGCTTGCGGCCTCCTTTGGCATTCGCGGCCTCCGTGTCCGCGAGCCGGACGCATTGCGCGGCGCGCTCGGCGAGGCGCTTGCCGCCAATGAGCCGGTGCTGATCGAAGTCGCGGTCGGCGAGATGCCGAGCGCCTGGCATCTCGTCGGTCCCGGCGGCGGCGGATACCCGGTTCTGTGGCCATCCTAAGTGCATTTTTTGAACCACCAAGAGAAAGAAGAGCGATACCTGGTGCTCTTGGTGCCATGGTGGTTCAGGGTTCCCGTCGTCCTATTCTGGCTGTTGATACGTGAATGTGAGCACGGGCCGTAACGAATGCGGCCTTCCCGCGTTTATGGAGGTGGGAGACGGAGGCGCGCCGATGCCGGTGAGTGCGGCGTGCGGTTGCGGTATCACATGGATATGGTAGGATACCGCCCGTGGGGAAATTTGGGAGGGGTATGGAACAACCAGGGAAGCATGGCGATCGCCGGCCTGCGAAGGCGCGGTTGCACGCGCGTTGGGTGAGTATCGCCCCGGCACTGATTCTCATATTCTTCGTCGCGAGCGCGGCAATTTCTCCCCGACCGACGCAGGCGGTGGATGAATCTACCGACCCGATCACGCCGCCCGCGCTACCAACCCTGCCATCAATCTCTCTGAGTACCGCGCCGGACGCGACCAATCCGGTCACGGCAGTACCCGTCGCCTTTACCGCCGGTGGCTTGAACGGCGCGACTGATGTCCCGACGCCGACTGCAACACCCGCTCCGATCATCCCTGCCGCCACGACCGTGCCGCCAACGGCGACGCCATCCGGGCCGACCCCGACGCCGAACCAGGGCGCAGCGGGGAATGCGCAGCCGGTGGACGGCACGATCCGCGTGCCCGTCCTGATGTACCACTACATCCGCGTCAACCCTGTTGCCAGCGACCGGCTCGGCTATGGCCTGTCGGTGA
Source organism: Thermomicrobiales bacterium (assembly GCA_050999735.1). Classification (GTDB taxonomy): domain Bacteria; phylum Chloroflexota; class Chloroflexia; order Thermomicrobiales; family JALYUS01; genus JALYUS01. The sequence continues at coordinate 2,570 of JBPCPB010000067.1, forward strand.
CCCCGGCGGACTTCGCGGCGCAAATGGACTGGCTCGTCAAAAACGGCTACCACACGGTCTTCCCCTCGGAACTCACCGCCGCAATGACACAGCGCGCGCCCCTCCCGACGAAGCCGATCGTGCTGACGTTCGATGACGGGTATCGCGATTTCTACGATCAAGCGTGGCCGGTGCTCAAGCAGTACGGCCTGAAATCGTCCAGTGCGGTGATTACCAACTTCGCGGACAAAGGCGATCAGGGCGACCTGCTCTTCATGAATTGGAACATGATTCGCGAACTCGACCGGAGCGGCATGGTCGAGATCGCCTCGCACACGCAGTCACACCCTGACCTTACTAAGATGTCTACGGGGCAGCGGTGGGCAGAAATCTCGCAGAGCAAAGAGGTGATCGAGCAGAAACTCGGTCATCCCTGCGCGGCGTTCGTTTATCCCTCCGGGCGGTATAATGACGCAACGCTGGCGGATACGAAGCGGGCGGGCTATCAAATCGCCTTCACGACGAACGACGGCAAAGTCCGCACCCCGCAGGATACCGGCGTCATCCTCCAATTGCCGCGCGTCCGCGTCGCGGGTGGCACAACCCTCGCGGGCTTCGCCGAAAACCTCGGCTGAGACAAGAGGCTACGAATCAGCCCGTGATGAGCCTTTGCCGTCAGACGTTCGCCTTCGTGAAGATCGCCAACCGGGCCATCGCTTCCGATGAAAAATGCAGTGCCGGATTGCCGTAATCGGTCGCGGGATTCGGCATTCCCGGCACCTCTTTGAAGACGTGATCAACGTCCGGCAACTCCACGAGCATCGCCTTGGTGTTCCCCGCCGTTTGGAATCCCTGCATGAGGTTCTGCACGTCGGCAGTTCCCACCTGTTGGTCTTTGGCGCTATGCAGGACCAACACCGGAAGCGTCGGCGGGAGCGTCGCGGCGATCTGACGGGGATCGTACGCCTCGGCCTCGGCGAGAAATTTCTCGTTCGTCGGGCTGAAAATCTGCTTCAGTGCCGGGGTGGTGATGTCCGCAGGGACCTTCCCGGTTTGTTTGAGGTTGGCGATCACCCGGCTCAGTTCCATCAGTGCGTTGTCTGCCTGCCCCTTCGTCACTTTACCTGCTTGTTGCGCCTGAGTGTACTGATCCGTGAATTGCCGCTGGATCGTTTCCAGATAGGGGAATCCGGGCGGGGCGGCGAGCACGAGCGCCTCCGGCGCGTCGCTGCTGCCTTTCAGTTGGTCCGCGACGACGAGCGCAATCAGGCCCCCCTCGCTGTGTCCGAGGAAGATCATCCGGCGCGGGTCTATCTCAGGCCGCGTGCGGAGAAAGGCAGAGGCGGCCTGCACCTCAGCAACGAAGAGGTCAAAGCCGATATCGGCGGGATTCGTAATGCTTGCGAGTCCTGTCTTGCCACTCCCCAGCTTGTCGTACCGCAACGATGCGATCCCCTGGCCGGCGAGCGCATCGGCGAAGTTGCGGAGCGTGTCGACAGGCCCGGAGATCTCCTTGCTATTGCCATCCCGATCCGTCGGTCCACTCCCGGCGAGGATGACTGCGGCGGGCAGTTTCTGTCCCTGGCCAATGCCCGGCAGGAGGAGTGTCCCGTAGATCGTATCGGCGTCGCTGGTGAACGTGACCTCTTGCGCGCGTGTGGCGGGTGATGCCGCCCCCGATGCGACCGGGGCGGTCGCCTGTCTCTCCGTTGCCGCCGCGGATGATCCTCCGATGGACGGGCGTGCGGGAGCCACGGTGTTCGCGGTCGTGGCGGTTGGTGGCACGGTAGACGAGGCGCTGCCCGTCGTCGTTGTCAGCGCGGTCGCGGCGGGCGCCGGGGTCGTCGTCGCCTTGCCGCTACATGCCGCGAGGATCGCCGCGAGCGCCATCCCCACCGATCCCCGCAGGAAGCGACGGCGGCTCAATGAGTGATCGGGAAGGGGTCGTCCGGGCATTATTCACTCCTTGCCCGTGCATACTGGGGATTCGTGCCAGTATCCCCTGCACGCCTCGTCAGAGTATCATGGCGCTCGTCATTGCGGTCAATCGCGTGGGAAGCGGCCTGCAAGCGCGAGCTGTCCCGCCAGAAAGCGAAAGAGTGGCATTGCAGGCATCTAAGGGGAACTGCTTAAGGTGATGAGAGATCGTACGGAAGGGGGGAAGTAATGGAAGAGCTGCTGCGCGACACGGCGGAACGGGCGGCACGCTACCTCACGGGGCTGGAAGAGCGGCGTGTCGGCCCGATACCGGAAGCGGTCGGGCGTCTCTCCGCACTGGCGGGGCCGTTCCCCGATGGGCCGACGGACCCAGCCGATGTCCTCGCTCTGCTCGATGACATCGGCTCCCCCGCGACGGTTGCCTCGGCGGGCGGGCGGTATTTCGGCTTCGTGACGGGCGGTGCGCTACCTGCCGCGCTCGCCGCGAACTGGCTGGCAGGCGCGTGGGATCAGAACTGCGCCTTCGCAGTTATGTCCCAAGTGGTCGCCGCGCTGGAAGAGATCGCGCTTGGCTGGCTGCGCGATGCCTTGCATCTGCCCGCCGGGTGTGGTGGCGGCTTCGTAACCGGCGCGACGGTGGCGAACTTTACGGCGCTCGCTGCCGCGCGTCATGCGGTGCTGGAGCGTGTCGGCTGGGATGTCGAGGCGGACGGGCTGTTTGGCGCACCACCAATCACCGTGGTCGTCGGCGCGGAAGTGCATGCGAGCCTCGTCAAGGCATTGGGACTGGTCGGCTTTGGCCGCAACCGGGTCGTCAGCGTGCCGGTAGACGGTCAGGGCAGGATGCGCGCCGACGCGCTGCCACCACTCTCCGGCCCCACCATCGTCTGCATTCAGGCGGGCAACGTCAATACCGGCGACTTCGACCCGGCACGAGAAATCTGCGCGTGGGCGCACGACACAGGTGCATGGGTGCATGTAGATGGCGCATTCGGTCTCTGGGCAGCGGCAGCACCGGATCGCGCGCACCTCGTGGACGGGTTCGCGGATGCTGACTCGTGGGCGACGGACGCGCACAAATGGTTGAACGTCCCGTACGATAGCGGTCTCGCCTTTGTCCGTGATCCTGAAACGCTCCGGGCGGCGATGTCGCTCACCGCCGCCTACTTGCAACAAAGCGGCGGGCGCGAGCCGAACCATTACACGCCGGAATCGTCACGCCGGGGCCGCGCGGTGGATATCTGGGCGGCGCTCCGCTCGCTTGGCCGCTCCGGCCTCGCCGATCTCATCGAGCGCGACTGCCGCTACGCCGTACGGCTGGCCGATGGTTTACGGGCGGCGGGATACGAAGTCCTCAATGATGTGGCGCTCAATCAGACACTCGTCGCGTTCGGTGATGTGGAAACGACCCGGCGCGTCGTCGCGGCGGTGCAGGCGGAGGGAACGTGCTGGTGCGGCAGCACCATCTGGCAGGGTCGAACCGCGATGCGCATCAGCGTCTCGTCCTGGGCGACGACGGAGGCGGACATCGAACGCAGCCTCGCGGCGATCCTCCGCATCGCTGGCGAGCAAGGCGCGTAAGCGAATATACCGGTGGCGTGGGCTTCAGCCTGCGCGAGCGACGTAGGCTGAAGCCCACGCCACCAATCGGGAATGCGAGAAAGGGAGAGGCGATGTGCCTCTCCCTTCTCTTTCATCGTCCGGTCGAGCGCTGATTAGCCCTGCCGCTGCTTATGCTTCGGGTTGCGCTTGTTGATGACGTAGATTCTGCCTTTGCGCCGCACGACAATATCGTCCGGGCTGCGCTTCTTGACGGATGCGGATACTTTCACGTCGTTCCTCCTCACGCAAGTGACACGTCAAAAGTAACAAGTAACGAGAAGAGCCGTGGCGTCTTGTTACTTGTTACTTGTTACTATCTCATTGTTGCCCGCGCGGTCGCGGCGCACTCGCGTAGTTTCGCACACATCGCGTCGCTGTCAAGCGCTTTGCTGATGAAGACAGCCGGCTCTTGCATTCCTCGCCCTCCCGCCACAGCCGCTGTGATGCCGTCATTGCTTACTCCCTCCGCGCGGATGCATGTATCCGCTCCCAACCGCGATGATACACGATGGCAATCATCGTGCGATTCAGGTGCGTGCGGAAAGCCGTGCGGCGGTAGACAGCGCACGATGATTGCCACACAATAGCGGGTATCACGGAGAGACGGGCCGGCGCCGCGACCATCGCCGTCCCCGCATCCATTGGCAGGAAAGAAGGAAAGTGTATGCAGCGACAGGGTAAGGATGGCGTGCAACACGGACTCGAACATCATGGCATCAAGAATCTGATGAGCGTCAACTGGAATCTAACGACGCCCGCGTTATACGAAGAGATCGTCCGGCGGCGCGGCGGGGTGATCGCGCATGACGGCTCGGTCGTCGTCCGCACCGGCAAGTACACCGGCCGCTCTCCGAAGGACAAATTTATCGTCCGCGAGCCGGGGAGTGAGGCGAATATCTGGTGGGGCGACGTCAACCAGTCGCTGGAGCAGGAACAGTTTGCCGCGCTTCGGAAGCGGATGCTCTCCTACCTGAGCGGCCGCGACCTTTACGTGCAGGATTGCTACGCGGGCGCCGACCCGCGCTACCGGCTCAATGTCCGTATCATCACCGAACTGGCATGGCATGCGCTCTTCATGCGCAACCTGCTTATCCGCCCCGATCCTGACGAAGACCTTTCCGGCTTCATCCCCGATTTCACGGTGATTTGTGCGCCGCATTTCCACTCGAACCCCGAGGAGGACGGCACGCGCTCGGAGACCTTTATCGTTCTCAACTTCGCCACCAAGGAAGTACTGATCGGCGGTACGGAATACGCCGGTGAGATGAAGAAGAGTATCTTCACGATCCTCAACTACCTCCTGCCGCTCCAGAATGTCCTTTCCATGCACTGCTCGGCGAATTACGGGCCGCGGAGGGACGTGGCGATCTTTTTTGGCCTTTCCGGCACGGGTAAGACGACGCTCTCCTCCGATCCCGCCCGCACCCTCATCGGCGACGATGAGCACGGCTGGAGCGATCACGGCGTCTTCAATTTCGAGGGCGGCTGCTACGCGAAGGTGATCCACCTGTCGCCCACCGCCGAGCCGGATATCTACGCGGCCGCCCACCGTTTCGGCACGATCCTCGAAAACGTCGCGATAGACAGCCGCACCCGTCGCCTTGACCTCGATGACGCATCGCTGACCGAGAATACCCGCGCCGCCTACCCGATCACGCACATCGCGAACGCCGATGTCTCCGGTGTCGGCGGCCACCCGAAGAACATCATCATGCTGACGGCGGATGCCTTCGGCGTCATGCCGCCAATCGCGCGGCTGACCCCGGCGCAAGCGCAGTATTATTTTCTCTCCGGCTACACCGCGAAAGTCGCGGGCACCGAGCGCGGCGTCACCGAGCCGCAGGCGACCTTCAGCACCTGCTTTGGCGCGCCGTTCATCGTCCATCCACCGACGCTCTACGCGCGCCTTCTCGGCGAGCGGATCGCCCAGCATGGCGCGGACGCCTGGCTCGTCAACACGGGCTGGACGGGCGGCCCGGCGGGCGGCGGTGGGAGCCGAATGTCCATCGCGTACACGCGGGCGATGGTCGCGGCGGCGCTCGATGGTTCGCTGGCGGGGGTCGAGACCGTGCCTGATCCCGTCTTTGGCGTCGGTGTGCCCGTTTCGTGCCCCGGTGTGCCGCCCGAGGTGTTGCAGCCGAAGATGACGTGGGCCGATCCCGCCACCTACGACACCAAAGCGCGCGATCTCGCCGAACGCTTCCACGCCAACTTCGCTCAATTTGCCAACTCGGTCAGCCCCGATGTTGCCGCTGCCGGTCCCCGCGCCGCCATCGCCCACCGGTAACGGAAACCGGGAGAAGCGCAGAGGACACAGAGGACACAGAGGGCACAGAGAAAAGAAACCTGAAATGGGTCATGACGAACTGCCGAAGCCACGCGTTGTGTCCCATTCCTCTCGTATCTCTCTGTGTCCTCTGCGCTTCTCCCGGTTTCGATCTGTTCAGGGATGAGAGGGCGCGGTAGGATAGGCGGGAGAGGAAAGGACTGGCTCCCGGATGGCAGAGATGCCTGCCTATGCGCCCGCGCTGATGCGGATAGACAAACTGCTCGCCACGGGCGAATTCGATGAGGCCGTTGAGATGGCGGAAGCGCTCGTCGCGGAGATGCGCGCCGCCGACACGCTCCGTGCCCTGGGAAGGGCGCGCTTCGAGCGTTCGACCGCAACATTCGATGAAGAAGAGCACGACATGGCCTTCGCGACCCTCCGCGATGCGGCGGTGATCGCGACGGACGATACAACGCGCGCCGCCATTCTCGCGGACCTTGCGACGATGCTCACGGGGAGCGTTTTCTTCACGGCGGAGAAGGAAGAAGAAGCCGTGCGTCGGTACAAGGAGGCGTACGCGCTCGACCCGACGAATATCCGCGTCCTGATCGGCATGACGGTGCTGCGCGCGCACCCGGCGATCAACGCCTCACGCGGGCAGGCAATCGCCTGGGTGGAACAGGCCATCACCCAGGGTGCGCCGGAATGGTGGCACTGGAGTGAACTCGGCAAACTCTATGAGGAGGAGGGCGACCCGCAGAAGGCGATCGCTGCCTATGAGGAGATGCTCGCGCTCTTTCCCTTCCGCACCGGCCACCCACTGGAGTTCGTCATGCGCCAACAGCGCAAACATCTCCAGGCCCTCCGCGCCGGTCGCCTCGAACTCATCAACCTCGACTTCCACCCGCCGCCGGGACGCTGACAAAGAAAGCGCAGAGAACGCAGAGGGCACAGAGAACACAGAGAAAAAAAGAAAAGTGAGCATGCTTATGGTATACGTGTCTACACCTCTCTTTCGCCCCTTGTTTCTCTCTGTGTTCTCTATGCTCTCTGCGTCCTCCGTGCTTCCGATGTTTCACGAAAGGGATAGGGGATGGTAACGCTGGATAAGGTTCTGGATATGGTCGAGGCGGGGCGGGATGAGGTGATCGCCCTCGCGCGGGATTTGGTGCGGATCAACACGGTCAGCACCGGCGTGATGCCGACGGGCAATGAGACACCCGCCGCCGAATTCCTTGCCGCAAAGCTGCGCGCCGACGGGATCGAGAGTACCGTCGTCGAGAGTGCGCCGACGCGGGGCAATTGCGTTGCGATCATCAAGGGCGCGGGCGGCACGGAACGCTCGCTCGGCCTCCTCGGTCATACTGATGTCGTCCCGGTCGAGGACGCGAATCTCTGGACGGTGGATCCCTTCGGTGGAGAAATCAAGGATGGGCGGCTCTGGGGGCGCGGCAGTTCCGACATGAAGAGTACCGTCGCGGGGAGCACGATGGCCGCGATCTTCCTCAAGCGAGCCGGGGTACGGCTCAAGGGCGATCTCCACATCGAATCTGGCGCGGATGAGGAATCCGGCGGCGTTTATGGCTTCGGCTGGCTGGCGGAGCACTGGCCCGACCTCGTCAACACGACAGCGGCGGTCAATGAGGGTGGCGGCGGCATCCCGATGCAACTGGCGGACGGCACGCTCGTCTACTTCTTCTCGCTCGGCGAGAAGGGACGGCACGAGGTTCATCTGGATGTCCGCGGGCGCGGCTTCCACGCCTCCCAGCCGTGGCGCGCAGACAACGCGATTGACCGTGCCTACGAAGTTATCCAGCGCATCAAGTCCTACGAACCGACACTGGACGCAACCGATCCAATGTTCCAGCATCTCGACCGGCTGGCAGGCATCGCGGAGCCTGCGAGCGCGGAGAATGTCGAGCGGATCATCGCGCGGATCGGCGAGCGGGAGATGTCACTCGCTTCTACCTTAAAGGCGCTCTCCCGCATGACGATCGGCGTCTCGATGATTCAGGCGGGCGTCAAGTCGAACAGTATCGCGGAGCGTTGCCACATTACCTGCGATATTCGCACGCTGCCGTGGCAGGACGCCGACTATATCCGTGGCGAGTTCAACCATATTCTGGATGGGCTTGACTTTGTCAATTTCGAGGTGCGCACGACGGCGATCTCCTCCGCCTCGCCACAGGACGATCCCTGCGTCGAAGCAATGCAGGAGGCGACGCGTATCGTGCTGCGACGCAATGGCTACGACAAGGTCGCCTTTATTCCCTCGCTGACCGTTGGCTTCACGGACAGCCGCCTCCTCCGGCCGCTCGGCGTGCATGCGTATGGCTACACGCCCGGCCACCCGCAGGCGGACAAATCGAAGGCGGGCGCGCACAATAATGATGAATCGCAGGACCTAAACTCGATCATCATGTATACGCAGGTCGCCGTCGCAACCGCGTGGCAGTACCTCGGCGTCGCGGACGGCGCATAGCAATTTTTCCCGCTCTGAAGCCTACGCTACCCATGTCGCGCGGCTTTTTCGCTGTCATGCTGCCTGCTGGCACGCCGCTTGCTTTTATGCAATACGGATCGGAAATAATTGGTGCGTGTGGCAGAAATGCAGGCGTCCACCGAGAAGGAGCGACAACATGACGTACCGGAGAGAAGAAAGTCACGAAGTGTATCGTGATGCGGCCGGAGTGCCGATGGAGCGGCGCTCGGTCTCCGAAGAACAAGGCGCCGGTGAGCCGGTAGCCTACGAACAACCGGTGGCGTATGGAGACCCAGCGCCCTATGTGGAGACGGCGCCGCTCCGCAACGAGGTCGTACGGGAACGGGTCGTTGAGCAGCCATATGTCGCGGCGCCGGTGCACGATGAGGTCGTGAGTGATCGCGTTGTAGAAGACGAAGCGGCGAGTCGTTTCTCCGCGCTCGATCTCGTGACACGGATCATCTGGTTCCTCACGGGCTTGCTGCTCGTCGGGCTTGTTATCCGCTTCATCTTCAAAGCGACGGGTGCGAACACGGCCAGCAGTTTCGTCAGCTTCATCTACAACGCGACGGCGGCCTTCGTTGCACCGTTCCGGGGCATCTTCTCGGATAGCGCATCGGGGAGCAATGTCCTCGAAGTCAGCACAATCGTCGCCATCATTGTCTGGGCGCTGATCGCCTTCTTCGTGACATGGCTGCTCGGCATCCTGCTCGGTGGGCCGTCGCGCGGTACCCGCGAATATCGCCGGGACGTACGGCGATTCTGAGATTCTGAACGCGGTAGCAGGAAACGATGAGGAGGGGCAACTGCCCCTCCTTTTTTCTCCCCGGTGGTGACGCAGGCTGAAGCCTACGCTACCAACACGGTTGCAATCCGCGCTAACTCTTATTCGCTTCCGCGAAGATCGTCGCGGCCTTGTCGCCAACTTTGAAACTCCACGAGACCGTATTACCGTTCTGGGTCGCGAGCGAGTCCGCATTCGTGATCGCGCCCGGCATCGTGAAGGAGAGTTGCACCTGACCACCACCGAGCAAGAGCGCCGAAACATCGAGGCCGGGGATCGCGTTCGGGTTGTTCGGGTCGTTGAGCGAACTCAGCGGGTCCACCGTGCCATCAATGCGAATGCCGCTATCGGTGCTCTTGGCGGTGATTTGAATGAGCGCGTTCTGGCCGTTCCCGTTGCCGGACAACGGACTCGATCCACTCGATGAACCGGACGAACTGCCGAGGACAGTGTTGATCTGACTCTGCATCTCATCGAGCGATTTGAATGGCAGCGTGATGTCAACGCCCGTAAAATTCGCGTTGTCGTACGGTTTAACCGTGCCGCCCATCGCGGTGACTTGATTCGTCACGTCGCCGAAGGGATTGTCCAGCGAGCCGCCGGAACCTGATGTCGGTGTACCTCCAGAGTTCGGCGTCGGCGTGCCGCCGAAGCTGTTGCCAATGGAGGTTAGTGTCTGGAGGGCGACCTTCGAGATGCCGATGCGGATGTTCGTCGTGCCCGTGAAATCGGATCCAATTGTGCTGCTGGAATTCGCCTCGATGCACGCGCTCAGGAGCGCCGCTGTGAGCATCAGTACCCCAATGACCATCCCTCGTCGGACCCACTGCCGTGTCGCGATCATCGTCTTCCCCTCTCGTTACGTCTGCCCTCGCGTCGAAACTGCATATGCATAGGACTTACGCAGTTGAGCGCAGCGGTCGAGAGCGAGTAGAGTAGCAGGCATGAATGCGCCGCGCTGTACCGACACCGAGTACATCGATTTCCTCGTCGCCACGCCCCGCGCCGTCAGTTGCGTC
>JBPCPB010000102.1:0-7969 GCA_050999735.1 Thermomicrobiales bacterium
CTGGTTATTGTCCGTCGAATCCTTGCCGGGTACGCACCGAACCTCTCCACAGGCGGTCGTTTGTTGTTGTCTGATGGCCGGGGGCCATCGAGGAGGTTCCGGTGAGTTTCACGGACAAGGTTTTGACGTGCCGCGATTGCGGCGAACAGTTCACATGGACTGAGGGTGAGCAGGAGTTTTATCAGAGTCGCGGATTGCTGAATCCGCCGACGCGCTGCGCGAGTTGCCGTGCCGCGCGCAAGTCCGCTCAGGGCGGCGGTGGCGGTGGTGGCGGCTACAACACCCGCAGTAGCTACGGGAACGATGGTGGCTATGGCGGTGGTGGTGGCGGTGGCTACAGTGGTGGTGGCGGTGGATACAGCGACCGCCCGCCGCGCCAGATGTTCGAAGCGGTCTGTGCCGATTGCGGCCAGACGACGCAGGTGCCGTTCCAGCCGCGCGGTGATCGCCCGGTCTATTGCCGCGATTGCTTCCAGAAGCGGCGGGCCAGCGGCTACTAGCCGTCAGTCGTCAGTAGTCAGTGAACAGAATGGGCACCCTTCATGGGTGCCCATCTTGGTATGCATGTTCTCTGTACTATTGGCGGATGGCGGCTGGCTCACGACGATGCGATGACCAAAGACTCATATCGGGCGCGTGCCAGTGCGCCGACGATGACGACCGGCAGCGTGATGGCGAGCGCGACGACGAACAGCAATGGATACCGATGCGCGTTGGCGAGACCGCTCACCGCCGCCGTGCCAATCGCCGCCCCGATGAACACGCCCGCCGCGACCAGGGCGGTTGCCGTCCCTCGTGCCTCCAGAACCACTTGCGTACTCCAGGTTTGGACCGTTGAATGAAGCGCGGCATATGCCACGCCAATAACGAGGCTGCCGAGCAGAATGGCGACGATCCCCTGATCGAGGGCAGCGATGCCGTAGCCAACCATCAGGAGTGCCCCGCCGAGTGCTATCAGCCATGCTGCGGTGACGTGCCCGGCCAGCCGCTTGACGATCCGCGTGCCGCCAATCACGGCGCCGCCGTAGGCCGCGACCACCACACCCGCAATCGCGGTGCTCTCGCCATGCGCCTCCAGTGCCGGGGCGAAGAAGGTGAAGAAACCCAGCATCACCGCACCCTCCACCAACGCGAATCCGATGAGGAAAGTCGCCCACCCAGAGCGGAAGACGCGCCGTACCTGGGCAATCGGACCGGTGATCTGCTGCCTGGAGAGCGATTCGGGTAGCCGACCGAAGACGCTGGCGAGCGTGAGCGCCGCCACCGCCGGGATCGCGAACGCCAGCCGCCACGTTACGAAGCGCGCCAGTAACCCCGCGCCCAGAATACCGGTCGCGGTACCGACCGCGCCGATTGCGAGGACGTTGGCGATCACCTGTTGTCGCCAGTCGAACGGCACGGTGTCGCCGAGATACACCATCGTCGTGGGCAGGAGGGAGGCGGCGCAGCCCCCGGCAATTGCCCGTCCGACGATCAATACGCCGAGGTTGGGCGCGACCGCCGAGAGGAGATCGCCGACGCACACGCCGATCAATCCCCACCGCATGACGCGCACCCGCCCGATGCGATCGGAGAGGATGCCGTACACCGGCAGCATGGCGCCGAACGACAGGAGATACACCGTTGCCACGACAGTGATCGCTCCGACCGATACCTGTAGCGCGTGCGCGATTGGGACCAGGAGAGGCGGGATGGAGCGGAGATCCACGTTGCCGATGAAAAAGCCCAGGGAGAGAAGGCCGAATCCGCCCGCGGCAGGTCTTGGACGCGGCGTCGCTACGACATCCGGGAGTCCTTGTGATTGCATCACCGCTGCTCCTCGCGGGATGGCCTGTCACCACCGCGCTCTCCATCACTTTCCGTCCAGAGCGTTTGCAGCCAGTCGGGCGCCGTCGCATCGGGGCGTTGCTCGTCGCGCAGGTAGTACCCCTTCACGTCGAGGACAGGTGTCCCCGGCCAGGCGTCCATGCCCGTCACATGCAGGTGTCGCCCTTCCCGTCGGAGGAGTTTTGGATAGCAGAGACCGAGCGGATTGGGGCGGTGCGGGCTGCGCGTCGCGAAGAGGCCGACCTGCGGGAGATGCATCCTCCCGTTTGGATGGCGCAGGAGCGAGTCATCGGGCGTGATTACCTCGGCGCGATCCATGAAGAGGACCACGACAAGATGGCTGAACTCCTCAATCTGCGCCAACCCCTCGGCCCATTCCGGGAAGATCTCAATGACCGACTCAGCGAAGGGATCGTAATACGTTCCCGACTCACTCTGCGCCCCATCAGGCACCCCCGGCCGATGGACGACGCCGATGGGCGTGACGGCGAAGTGTCGGTGCTCCATAACCATCGTTGTTGCCTTTCCCCGTACGCATCGCCTAACCATCTGGCGGCGCGACGTGCATGAGCGATAGAATGTCCATGCCGGCGTGCGGCATCTGCGAGCAGCATGACAGTGGTGATACACTGGTACAAGGATGCATTTTATACGGGTATAATCGAATAATAGGCTGAAATAGGAACGAGATATGATGCACAGCGGTCATGTGGAGGAACACCGCAGGGAACTTGCAAATTTTCTGCGCACGCGGCGTGAGCGGCTCTCCCCGGACCTTCTTGGCCTGCCGAAGCGGGCGAGACGGCGCACACCCGGATTACGACGCGAAGAAGTCGCCGAACTGATCGGGGTCGGCGTGACGTGGTACACCTGGCTGGAGCAGGGGCGGGATATTCTGGTCTCAGTCGAGGTATTGGAGAATCTGGCCGCCGTTCTGCGGCTTGATGGGGATGAACGGGCGCATCTCTTCCTGCTTGCACGGCGACCGCTGCCGCCAACCCCTGCCTCATTGCCGGAGATCGTGCGCCCGGTATTCCGCGATGTGCTCACCGCGCTCGACCCATGCCCCGCCCATATCCGCGATCACCGCTGGAACGTGCTCGTGTGGAACCGGGCCGAATCTCTGCTGGTTGATTGGGAAGCCTACCCACCGGCGGAACGCAACGTCGTCTGGCACCATTTTGCCCATCCCGAGGCCCGTCACCTCATGGTGAACTGGGAGAGTGAGGCGCGCACTCGGCTTGCGCTCTTTCGCATGGAGAGCGGCGCGCATGTCGGCGATCCCTGGTTCACCGACCTGATTGATCATCTCCAGGAGGTGAGTGCGGAGTTTCGCCATTGGTGGTCTCTGCATGAAGTGCGGCAACAGCGCGAGCAACCCATCGAATTCCGCCACCCTCACGTAGGACACCTGATACTGCAACCCGTTTCGTGCGCATTCGCCTATGACCCGCACCTCACGATGCGCGTGCTCATGCCGTTGCCGGAAGCAGACACCGCAGCAAAACTCCACCTGCTTGTGAATGAGCCAATAGCGCACTCAGAAGCCAACGAACGCCACAATGCCGATGCCGATCAGCACGAAGGCCGTGATCGTCGTGGCATGCTTCTCTAACCACTCGCCTTTGATCTGGTAACCGGCGAGCATCGCAATCACGGTCAACCCAACGAACGTTGCCATCGTGACGAGGGTGAATGCGATGAGCACACCGGCAACGGCGCCGATGCCGACCGCACTCGCGGCGAGCGCGACGGGCAGGACCGTCAAATCGGGCGATGCGGCAACCCCAAACGCGACAACGACACCACCCAGCCGACGCGCCAGCGGCTGTTTCGGCTCATCAACGTGCGCGTGTTCGTGCTCCTCCGTATGGGTATGGATGTGTGTAAGGCCGTGAGCATGTGCATGCGCGTGCGCTTCCACATCATAGGAATGCTCGTGCGTATGTTCATGGGGATATTCGTGCGAATGCGTGTGACCGTGCCCATGATCGTGGGTATGGCCGTGGCCGCCTTCATGACTATGACTGTGCCCGTGGCCGGTTAGTCCCCAGATCAGAAAGCCGATGCCGGTGAGAACGAGCACCACCCCGATGAAGCGACCTTGCTCGGTCTCGATCTGATGCTGAAACTCCAACCCAACGGCTGCGACGATCGCGCTCAAGATCACGGACGCGGCAACATGGCCAGTAGAGGCGAGCGCACTGACACGGACAACCCGTGGCACGCTCCATCGCTCCGTGCGGCCAATCACGGCAAGCGGCACCCAATGATCGGGCAGGATGGAGTGGAGAAAGCCAACCGCGCCGCCGGTCAGAATAAGCAAGAGAACATGCATTGCGTTTCTGCCTCTCCGATCACGAATCGGTCTATACTCGTATGATAGCGAGTTTTCGGTCGCACATGGCTTGTTGCAAAAACTGGCGACAAGGGGCTGTCTATGTCACACGAAACGATGGACTATGAAGGCATCATGCACCGGGCAGGGTATCGCGTGACGCCGCAGCGGGTGATGATTCTTGACGCGGTCTGCGCGGGAGGCGGGCACACCACGCTCAAGCAGGTGTATTCCCGACTGCAAAAGATGGATGACACGATTGATCGCTCATCGGTCTATCGTGCCCTGAAATTGTTCGTGGCGCTCCGGCTCGTCGTGTCTGCCGAGACGCCAACGGGGGAGACCGTCTATGAGATTCCCAAGCCGAAGCCGCATCACCATCTCATCTGTCGTACCTGCGGGAAAGAGCAGGAAATCGGGCAGGAAGCGATGGCTGGCATGTTTGCGCTCGTCGAGCAACGATATGGGTTCACTGTAGCCACGGATCATCTCGTTCTCTACGGTGCCTGCGCTGATTGCCAGAAAGCAACGATACAGAGATAACGTCGCCCAAATGTCCGAATCGGACCCCACCACGACGTTGGATTAGCCCGCCGCAGTGTGACCGTCAACGATTTCGATGGTCTGTTCGCCATGCTGCTCGACGAGTTCCCAGCGCGAGACGTCTCCTTCCCGCCAGAAACGGAGATGCAGGCGCGCGTCGCCGATGCGAAGATTGCTGAGATCGAGGCGCGGCAGCCAGTCCGGCAGGGTTGGGGCCACGACGAGGCGATTATGGGGCGCGTCGGCCGCGATGCCGAGGAGGGCGCGGAGAAGCATGAAGATTGCACCTGCCGCCCATGCCTGTGGAATATTCGCGCCGAGGTACTGAACGGGGAAACTCGTTTCATCGCGCTGCAACCCGGCGAACAGTTCCGGTAGCCGGTAGCGGTCGAACCCGGATTGCGCGTCGAGAATCGCTTTCGCCACGCGGTGCAGCCCTGCCGTATTCCCGTACCGTTGCATGCCCGCCGCGATGATCGCGTTGTCGTGCGGCCAGACCGAGCCAAGTTGATAGTCGAACGGATTGAAGGCCGGATTCAGGTCGCTCAACGTCCTGATTCCCCAGCCACTGAACATATCGGGTGCGAGCAGGCGCGCGATCACCCGGTCGGCTCGGTCAGGCGGGACGATGCCGCTCCAGAGGCAGTGCCCGGCATTCGACGCGACCGTGCGGACGAGCCGCTTCTCCGGGCCACCGAGCGCGAAACCGTATGTTCCCTCCTCCTCGACCCAAAAGACCTCGTTGAAGCGCCGTTTGAGCGCCTCCGCCTCCGCGCGCAACTGCTCGGCGCGTGTATTCTCCCCGAGGACGGTATACACCTCAGCCATTCGTTGCTTCGCGTCATAGATATACCCTTGCAGCTCGCAGGTTCCAATTGGCAGGGCTACTTGTGTCCCATCTGGCCAGACGACGGCGTTGCCCGCATCCTTCCACGCCATATTGTGGTAGCCGAGCAACGAGCGCGTCTGGTACTCCTGGAAGCCGTCGCCATCGAGGTCGCCATACCGATCAATCCATTCGAGGCAGCGCTCGGCAACATCGCGATAGCGGTCGAGGAGGCCCGCATTACCCGTCCAGAGATACGCTTCATGGAGGGTAATAAGGTAGAGTGGCGTGGCATCGGCGGTGCCATAATACGGCGTGTGCGGGATTTTATGGAAATGCGCCAGTTCACCGAAACGGATCTCATGCGGGATTTTCCCTGGCTCGGCGTCGCGCCAGTCGTCCACGGTGGTCGCTTGATGCTCGGCGAGCCGCTGCAACGAGCCGAGCGCGAAGGGGTGGTGAATCATCATCGTTTGCAAGGAGGCGATCAGGCTGTCCCGCCCGAAGATCGTCACGTACCACGGCACGCCCGCCGCCGGGATCCACGCATCCTCCGAATAGTCGTGGTCATAAATGCGCAGCGCGCCCATGTCATCAATGGATTGGTCGAAGGAGTGATTGAAGTGGACGTTATCGCTCGCGCAGTTCGCCGTGACGCTCTTCCATCGCTCCTGCATCGCCCGCATGTGCGCGCTGATACCGACGGGCTGCTCCAGATCATTGACGGGATCGTGGACATCGGCGCCTAAGATCGGCACATGATCGGCCTGCGCGTGCCACGATGCCTGCGGCGCCAGCACGACATCGAAGAGAATCCGGCCATTCGAGAAGCGCGGTTCGCTCGTCGTGTCATGCAGGCGGTAGAGGAAGCGCCGGTGAAAATCGTCGTGATGGTAGGTATTGAGGAGCGCGCAGCGGCGGTCGTCCCAATGGGAGCGGATGATGCCGCGATCCACGAGTTTGCGCGCGCGCACGTCGAAGATGTCCGCAAAATCGGAGCGGATGATGATCTCAAACTGAAACGCGACGGGCGTGAGGCTGTAGTTCGTGATCGTCACGTCCTCGCAGACACCGTGACCGATTTCCCGTTCGATGCACATACCGATGGCGCGTGCAGGGAGCGTATCCGCCTCGGTTTCGACCTCGGGACTTGTGTAGTACCAACGGGCGGCGGAATACGAGATCGCGCCGCCGTTGAGGAGCGTCCACGGCGACCGATTGATGCCCATTTCGTAATGGCTGACGAAGCGCGTGTCCTGCGCGAAGAGACCGAGTTCGCCCCCCGCCTCAATCGTGCCGTCTTCCCGCGTGACGAGGAAGGTGCTGCTCTGGTTAATTGTCACCACCGACGGCCCGACGCGAACTTCCATGCCCATAGATGCCTCGATTTCTTACGATCCGTCTCCTACCGCCCGAATATGCTCTGCAAGAGAGATACCGCCCCAAAACGCGGCGGTGGGCAACCCTGCCTGGCCGCATATTCTCCGCGTTGCAATGCGCTATTTCTTGTGGCAGCACTCTTGCATTGAGGAGAATAACGAGAATGTCGCAAGTGCGACTGCGAGGGTCACCATGATAGACGAGACAGACGACAGCCAGGGCATCGAACATACCGAACTGATTGATATGCGGACGCATCTCACCGTGGCGATGCTTGCCGCTTCACAGTTGACCCGGAAAACCCAGCATCTACCCGATGCAATGCATCTCCAGGAATACCTCGACCAATCGCTGAAATCGCTCGTCGAAGATGTCGGTAAGGTGGATGCGCTCGTCGCGCAGGTCGAGGAATATTCCCCCTTCGCTGTGGAAGCGCCGCGTCGTCGTGGGCTGTCCCGGCCCCGCCGGTGGATCGGCAATGTCCTGGAGCATGGCGCCCATGCGATTTGCTCCAGGATGCATCGCAGGCATTACACACGGATCGTGGTGCCGTCGTTCTATCGGTAACGCTGCGTATTCCCGAACGGGTTTGATCTCCGTTACTCGGCGCTCCGCCACCGCGCTTTTTCGGCTGTGATTCGGCAGACGATTTCCTCCTTGATATAATCGCGCTCGGCGAACCGCCTGCCCGCTTTCTCACCGAGATAGCGGATGGCCATTTCGCGCGGTTTTGCGCCATCCTCGCCGCTCTCCAGCCGCGCCCGCCCGTGAATCGTCACGTACGTATAGCCGCTCTCGTCCATCACGACATACGTGACGCGCGGATCGCGCCGGATATTACGTGTTTTCAGGCTTTTTGGTCCGATCACAAGCCAGATTTCATCGCCCTCGCGCGCATGCCAGATCGGTGTGAGAAGCGGCGTCCCATCCGGGTTCGTCGTTCCCAGCGTGCCGACGCGCGGCGCATCGAGCAGCGCGCGGATTTCAGCGGTGAACATACCTAACCCCCGGCCCCTTCCCGCGAGGAAGGGGTGACTCGTCGAGATACCGCGGTG
>JBPCPB010000127.1:0-13115 GCA_050999735.1 Thermomicrobiales bacterium
GTGTACCAGTCGTAGAGCGCTGCGGGCGGATCATCGCGACTGGTGACGACGAAGCGCACATTCGTACCCATCGTCCCCTTCGGCAGCAGCTGCGCCTCCGCCTTGAAGACGAACCCGGCGGGGATGCGACCAACTGCCTGCCTGGTAGACGGTCTCGGCGAACAGGCGCACCTTCTCCCCACCGGCCACGATCGACTGCTGCACGGCGGCGGCGAGCAAGCCCGCGCCTGCGGCAGCGAGACGGCGGTTGTGCAAAAGGGCGATGGTCAGTTCGATCCCTTCCGCCTCGCAGTCATCGTAGAGGGCAGGCAAGGCGAACCCGGCATCAGCGCGCAGGGCGATGGTCACCCCCGGAAAGGTCGCGCGCAGCAGGCGGACGATCCGGGTGAGGATGGCGACGATGCCCGCACCGGCGTGGGCGTTACCGGGGCGCAGGACGGCAGTGATCAGTTGATCGGTGTCGCCATCGAAGATGAGGAGCGGGTGATACATGTGCTGCCGATAGTAGCCGTGGTAGCGTGTCCCCTCCTGCGTGCCGTGCATCGGGTCGTCGGTCGAGTCGAGGTCGAGCAGGATGCGTTTCGGGATGCCCGCTGCACCCCGTTCGCGCAGATAGACCATCGCCAATGCCAGGACGATCCGGTAGCAATCGCGCGCCGTGACCGCATTCTCCAAGCGCGAGAAGGTCGGCTGGCTGGCGAGTGGAGCGTCCTCAGGCAAGTGACCACAGACGAGTTTGAGCAAGGGGTCATGGCGCAGCGTGGTGGCATCGTTCTGATCCTCATACCCGCAGGCGGGTGCCCTCTGGGCAGTATGATAAACGCGCTGGCAGATGAGCGCGTCGAGGGGATGGGCACGGGCCTCGCGACGCCATTCCGGGACATGAGCGGCGATCTCGGCGCAGACGCCAATCTCGGCATCAGCGGCAGCAAGCCAGGGCAATCCGCCGTCCGAGGTGAGCTGCCCACCGTCGAAAGCGGCTTCGAGGGCGAGCGGGGCGAGGGTTTCAAAGGAGAAGGTGGATGTGGGAGAATCAGCCATGAAGAAGCCTCCGTTGGTGGGTCGGTGATTCAGCACCACGACCATACCGAACGAGGCTTCTTCTTCACAAGACCATGTTATGAATAATGCAGGTTAGGTGCTCCCGACAGCGAATAAGTCCTGATCGGGTATACTGGATGGGGCGGCAGCGCGTGCCGCCGCATACATCTGCCGACGAAGGAGCGCCTGTGTCTATCCCCGATGAATTGGTCGAGATGCGCGATGTCGCGATCGCGGCGGCGCGTGAGGCGGGCGCGGCGATTCGCACGGTGGCCGCGCAGGGGGTGAAAGAGATCGTCTTCAAGGGTGAGGGCAAGCGCGATCTCGTCACGGAGGCGGACAAGCGCAGCGAGCAGATCATCATTGATGCGATCACGCGGCGCTACCCCGATCATCGCATCCTCGCGGAGGAAGGGACCGGTGCCGGCGGCGCTGGCGCGTACCGCTGGATCGTTGATCCGCTCGATGGCACAACGAACTTCGCGCATCATTACCCCTTGTATTGTGTCTCAATCGCGGTCGAGCACGAAGGCGAACCGGTCGTCGGCGTCGTCTTCGCGCCGTATATGGATGAGTTATTCGTCGCGATCAAAGGCGGCGGCGCAACGCTCAATGGCACGCCAATTGCCGTCTCCGGCGTGACGGATTTGATCGGTGGCCTGCTCTGCACCGGCTTCCCGTATCGCTTGGACGGCCTGACGAACAATCTCGTCAATTGGGGCAACTTCGTCCTCCGCACGCAGGCGACGCGCCGCGATGGCGCCGCCGCCCTCGATCTCTGTTACGTTGCTGCCGGGCGATTCGACGGGTTTTGGGAACTGAACCTGCAACCGTGGGACATGGCAGCGGGCGCATTGATGATCCAGGAAGCGGGCGGCACGATCTCGGACCCGTATGGCAATGCGTTTCGCGTGGATGGCCATGACATCGTTGGCTCGAACGGCCATCTCCACACGGTGATGCTCGATGTGCTGGCGATGAGCAAGAATGGCCACGGCGCCGGGAAGCCGAATGCGGAGACTGAGCGACTCGCGGCACAGGAAGACGCCAACGCCGCGCCGGATGCGGTGACCATCTGAGCAATGACTGGCACAGTGCGCCGTGGCTGGAAGGACGGTATGCATGGACAACGCGTACAACATTTCGAGTGACAGGATCATCCGCGCGCTGGCCGAAGCGGAAGTGATGAGCATCTTTTTCCCGCGCATCGGCAAGGCGCTGATCGTGGACACCCGCCATGACGCCAATCACGGCCCGGTCGTGCTGATGGATGGCATGGTCGGATCGGCGGAGGAGCGGTTGCAATCAGTGCGACGGCTCCGACCGGAGTTCACGGAGATCGCTCAGTTAACACTCGCGCCGTGGCTCGGTTCGACCCGCGCCTTCGCCGAGCAGGGCATTTTCGACGCCATTGTCGAGCGATTTCGCGCAATGGGATTTCACGATGCCGCCCACGACGCGATCCGTGCCTTTCGGGAACTGCGCCGCCACGAACGGCAGATGATGTGCGATCTCATCGCGGGAGAAATGCAGACGACACGCACGCTCTGGGCGCGCGGATCGTAGCAACGAACGCGAAATCAACACATTTGCCGCATATCGCACAGACCGGATCGTTCCATCGAACAGGCCACGCGATTCTCGCGTGGCCTGTTTCTTGCGAGTTTTTGGCTAAGGACCGTGCGGAGATGCTTGACACGATCCGACTCACGTTCTATTATATGGTTGAAGCCGAAAGGCTGATGTTGCAAGATGACGCAAAGGAGGTTTCGTATGAGCATTACACGGTGGGATCCCTTCCACGATATGATGTCGTTGCGCGAGGCGATGGCGAATCTACTGGAAGAATCCTATGTCGCGCCACGTGCCGGGCAGCAGAGTGCGATGGGAACGCTGGCGGTCAATGTCAAGGAGACGCCAGAGGCGTTCGAAGTGACGGCTGCCTTGCCGGGTGTCAAGCCGGAGGACGTTGATATTTCCGTTCTTGGGGAGACGCTGCGCATTCAGGCGGAGACGAAAGAAGAACGCGAGCAACCACAGGACGGCAATAGCCAGAATGGTCGCTGGATCGTGCGCGAGCGGCGGCACGGCATGGTGCAGCGCATTCTCACCCTGCCTGCTCAAGTGAAGGCTGACGAGGCAAAGGCCAATTTCGAGCATGGCGTCTTGCACCTGACGCTGCCGAAAGCCGAAGCGGCAAAGCCGCGTGCGATCAAGGTCAATACGCAGAACGCGATTGACAGCACCGCAACCCAAACATCGGGTAGCGCCCCGGAACAGACGCGTGGCGTTGGTGCGAGCGAGAAGGCTAAGGTAGGTGCAGGCCAGCCGGCTGAGTAATTGGCGTCGCTACTGTCTCACATCATCGCAATGCCGTGTGGAGAATCGGGTTTCTGCCCGGTTCTCTTTTTTGTATTGCGCCGGAACAGAAATGTACGTACAATGCTCTTTGTCGGAGCAATAGATAGAGGCGCGCGAAAACGCAGCCCCACAATGCACGCGGAGCCGTTATACTGTCCGAGGAGAGGGAAGAAGCAGCCTGTGGGGACGCTGTTTATCGTGGCAACGCCGATTGGCAACCGCGAAGATATCACATTACGAGCGCTCCGCGTCTTGCGGGAAGCGGCGGTCGTGGCCGCTGAGGATACCCGCCATACGGGGCAATTGCTCGCGCACTTCGGTATCAATGCGCGCTATCTCTCTTTGCACGAGCACAATGAGCGAGAGCGGACGGCGGCAATCGTCACGCGCCTCGATGCTGGTGACGACGTTGCGCTGGTATCCGACGCGGGTACGCCGCTGATCGCCGATCCGGGCGCGCGGGTCGTCGCGGCAGCGCATGCGGCGGGGCATCGCGTCGTGCCGGTGCCGGGGCCGTCGTCGCTGCTGGCGGCGGTTGCCGCCTCCGGTCTCGTGCCGGGGCCGTTCACCTTCATCGGCTTTTTGCCGCCGAAGCAGGGCGCGCGGCGGGCCGCGTTCGAATCACTGCGCGGGTTGCCGCATCCCGCAGTCTTCTTCGAAGCGCCGCATCGCATCGTCGCGATGATCGCGGACGCGCTTGCGGTGCTCGGCGACCGGACGTGCGCGCTCTGCCGCGAACTGACGAAACTGCACGAGGAAATTGTCGTCACGTCGCTTTCCGGGGCGGCCGCGGCGTTCGTGGATCGGCCACCACGCGGCGAATATGTCGTCATAATCGCGGAGGCGCCGCTGTCCATCGAGCGTGCGGTGGCTGAGGAAACCATTGACACGCTGCTGCGCGCGTTGCTCGAATCGGGACTCTCTCCGGCGGCGGCGGCGAAAACGGTGGGGGCGAAAACGGGGGTCGAGCGCGGGGCGTGCTATAAACGCGCCATCGCCATTAAGCAATTGATGACAACGTGAGGGCGTTGCCGGGGAGTGGCGGCGGGATTGCCTGCCGCAACGGAGAAGCCAGAAGTCACGGGAGCGGTGGCGACTGGGAGGGGGCACGGTTGATGAGCATGTTTGATTCGTTTGCGCCACGGTATCCACTATTGGCGCTCAAGAACATCGTTGTCTTTCCGCAGAGTACGACGAAAATCCATGTCGGTCTGCCGCGCTCGCTCGACGTGATTGAAGAGGCGATGGAGCGCGACCACTACCTCGTCGCGTCGGCGCTTCGCGATCCGAATGTCGAGGAGCCAACACCGAGCGATGCCTACGAGGTTGGCACGCTCTGCCGCATCAAGGAATCCGAGCGCGAGCAGGGTGGTGTGATCGTCGTCGCGCTCGAAGGGCTGTGCCGCGTGAAGATCACGGGGACGGAGGCGACCAAGCCCTGCTACTTCGTCAGTGTCGAGGAGATGTATGAGCAGGCCGGCTTCGAGCAGGAGAATCGCGCCTGGGCGCGGCAAATACGCGAACTGCTCGGCAAATACGCGAAGTTGCGCGGGAACACCGCGAATGACCTCGTGGATGCCGCCAATAGCGCGACCGATGTCGGTCATCTTGGCGACGTGCTCGCGGTGCTGGTCAACGACCCGAAGGAGCGGCAGGCGCTTCTCGAGGAACCGAACAAGCTGAAGCGGCTCGAACGGCTGGCGATTGTTCTTTCCGGTGAAATGGAAGTCGTTGATCTCGAACAGAAAATTAAAGACCGCGTGCGCGAGCAAATAGATAAAAATCAGCGTGAATATTACCTTCGCGAACAGTTGAAGGCGATTCATGACGAATTAGGTGAGACGACGCAAAACGACATCGAAATGCTGCGGGTCAAGATCGCGGAACGGGGTTTGCCCGCCGACATCGAGGACAGGATGCGCCGCGAACTGGCGCGATTGGAGCGCATGCCGGGCGTCTCCGCCGAGGCGACGGTCGTTCGTACCTATCTCGATTGGGCGCTCGCCCTTCCGTGGACGGAGCGGACAACCGACCGGCTCGATCTCACGCTGGCGCAGAAAGTTCTCGATGAGGATCACGACAGCCTCGAACACGTCAAGGAGCGCATCCTCGATTTCCTCGCCGTGCGCAAATTGGTGGCGGAGCGCGGCGTGACGCGGCATATGCCGACGATCCTCTGTTTCGTCGGGCCTCCCGGCGTCGGCAAGACGTCGCTTGGGCGCTCAATTGCGCGCGCGATGGATCGGAAATTCGTCCGTGTCTCGCTCGGCGGCGTGCGCGACGAGGCGGATATTCGCGGGCACCGGCGCACGTACATCGGCGCCTTCCCTGGTCGGATCATTCAAGCGCTCAAGCAGGCGGGCACGCTCAATCCGGTGATCCTGCGGGACGAAATAGACAAGATGAGCGCGGACTTCCGCGGCGATCCTGCCGCTGCCATGCTCGAAGTGCTCGACCCGGAGCAGAACCATGCCTTTGTGGATCATTACCTCGATCTCCCGTACGACCTCTCCGATGTCATGTTCATCACCACCGGTAACTCCCTCGGCACCATTCCCCGACCGCTGCGGGATCGGATGGAGATTATCGAAATCGGCGGCTACACCGAGGAAGAGAAGATCGAAATCTGTCGTCGCCACCTCTTGCCCAAGCAGGCGGAGAGCCATGGCCTCGATCCGGGCTTCATTGATCTCCCACCGGCCATTATCCGGCTGATCGTGCGCCATTACACGCGCGAGGCGGGCGTGCGCTCGCTCGAACGGCAGGTCGGCAGCGTCTGCCGCAAGGCGGCGCGCATCGCGGTCGCCGAAACTGGCAAGCGGGCGAAGAAACTGAAGATCACCCAGGCGAAACTCGAAGAATTTCTTGGCCCGCCCCGCTATGGCACGGATCACGATCTGCGCGAAAACCAGATCGGTGTCGCGATTGGCCTCAGCGTGTCCGAAGTCGCGGGCGGCGATATCCTGCCCGTTGAAGTCGCAACGATGCCCGGCCACGGCACGATGACGATTACCGGGCGCGCGGGCGACGTGATGCAGGAATCGGCGCGCGCCGCCCAATCCTACGCCCGTTCCCGCGCCGCCGCGCTCAACATTGACGCGGATTTCCAGCGGACGACGGATGTCCATATCCACCTGCCGGAAGGCGCGACGCCGAAGGATGGGCCGTCCGCCGGTGTGACGATGGTGACGGCGCTTGTCTCTGCTCTGACAAAGCGGCCCGTGCGCCACGATGTCGCAATGACGGGTGAAATCACGCTGCGCGGGCGCGTGATGGGTATTGGTGGCCTAAAAGAGAAGGTGCTTGGCGCACATCGCGCCGGAATTCGCACCGTCATCGCGCCAGCGGAGAACCGTACCGACGTGGTGAAAATTCCGAAGGACATCCTGCGCGATATGCAGATGGTCTGGGTGACGCACATGGACGAGGTGATTGCGGCAGCGCTCGTCTTCGACACGCCACCCGTGTTGCCGCTGGCGGATGCGGTCATCGCGCCCGTGCCCGTGGACGAGGTGATTCCGCCGGAGCCACGGCGGATCGAGATCACACACGATATCGCGATTGTTTCGGACGAACCGCAGTAAGGGAACCTCACCCCCAGCCCCCTCTCCATTGCGATGGAGAGGGGGAGCGATCTTCATCCGAACCAGATGAAGAGAGAACGCCACGGCACTTCGGGCGAGACACCCCTCTCCGCTTGACGGAGAGGGGCGGGGGTGAGGTTCTTTCCAGCACGCATAGCCCTCGCATCGGTTTCCTCGCTGCTTTTTTTCATCGGCAGACATGGTAGGATTCTCGCCACTGAGCAAGGGGGCGATGAATGATGAATGGACGACTGCTTCTCCCGCATGAAACCGCTGTGATCGCCTCTGGCGCGTATCAGTGGTTCGCCGACAACACGCCACTGCCGATCACCGAGCGATGGCGCATCATGCGTGCCGCGTCTGGGTACCTTTTCGCGACGGAAACGGACGCCCGCCAGGTAGCGGAGTTCGGCCACCGCTACACTGCAACCCTTTCGGTTGATGAAAATGGGCGGGCGACAGCCCTTGCGATGTCCGTCACGAAGGGAACGGACACAATGGAAGTCTCCGCGAACTTCGAGGTGGATGCTGCCGTCATTACGCGGGTATTGAGCAGCAAGGCCGATGGCGCGGTCCAGCGGACACAGACCTTTCGGATCGAGCCAGGCTATACGATCGAAGCCCATCCCGTGCTCTTCGATGGCCTCCACATCGCGGCGATTGATCGTGCGACCTCCCCGCCGTACCGACGCCCTTGTCTCTGGCTCGACCTCTTGACACACGAAACGAACGGCTTGATGGCGGCGCGGCCAACCGTCTACGTGATCAATCGCCGCTCGTCCGGCTCGCGCGAGACGTTCGCGATTACGCGGTGGGGCAACGACGTGGAGATGGCGGAAAGCCTGATTACCGTCAAGAATGTCGGGCGATGGGTCGTGCCGACGGATTTCCGCTTCACGATGGCGGGCGTCCTCTACAGGGCGCGCCTCGTTGAGGAGCAGTGGGAGGAGTGAACCGTACTCTCTGCCGCGCACCGGCTCCCGCCACGATCTTCGCCCGTGCTGAAAAAACCGGTGGTACGGGTGCCCTTTGGGCAGATTTCCAGCCTGCCGTCCTGCGCCGAGAGGCAGGCTGGAAAGCCTGCTACCACCAAGAAAAATTGCCTCTCAACCGCGTACTATCTCGTTACTATCAGAAGAAGATCGCCTTTTATTGCTTGAATGTACATTTCAACCTGTGAAAGTGGGGGAACACTTTGTTCCCTGCCTCCGTCCTCTTCCCATGCCCAGTTGAAAGAATGGTGTCGCGGAGCGCGCCGTGACGATTGATCGGGAGGACGTAGGCGATGAACGGCTCAACGCGGTTCCGTGGTTTGTTGCAATTCTGGCGCGTCGGGGCTGCTGTCTTCGGTCTGATTGTCGTCGCGCTCGTCGC
This sequence comes from Thermomicrobiales bacterium, assembly GCA_050999735.1. Lineage (GTDB taxonomy): Bacteria > Chloroflexota > Chloroflexia > Thermomicrobiales > JALYUS01 > JALYUS01. The sequence goes on from JBPCPB010000127.1 coordinate 8,361, forward strand.
CATCCCAATCATTGGTCGGAATGGCGACGCGTCCGTATCGAATGGAAAACCGGCGCTGCTAACGAACCCAAACGCACCGCCGCCAACGACTGCTCCGATCGCGGCGGCAACAACCGCAGCGGGCCGGGCCGCCCCCACTACCGGTGTGGCAATAACGGCTGGAACGGCCGTCGCGGGGAGTGCGGCGAACCGCACATCGAGCGGCGGCGCTTCCAGCGATGCGAGCACGATCCTCAACGCACCCCTGCCGCCGCAGACGATTGATCAGCGGATCATCCGTGACGGATCGCTGACGATCACCGCGAAAGACGTGGCGGGGACGCAGGACGCGATCTGGAACCTCGCGGGCGAGTTCGGCGGCGTTGTCATCACCTCGAATACGAGCGGTACGAACGAAAGTATCCGGGCTGATATTTCGTTTCGCGTGCCGTCTGAACGCTTCCGGGAGGCGATGGATCGCGTGCGACAATACGCGGTGAAGGTCGAGAAGGAGCAGAGCACGGCGCAGGATGTCACGGAAGAATACGTGGACTTGCAGGCTCGCCAGCGCACCCTCGAAGCGACGACGCTGCAACTCCAATCGCTGCTCGGCAAAGCGACGACGGTTGACGACACCTTGAAGGTGCAGGCGCAGTTGAATACCGTGCAGAGCGATCTGGAGCGTATCAAGGGCAAGGTGAACTACTACGACACGCGCACAGCATTCAGCACCGTCTCGGTCTCCATCCTGCCCGTGCCCCCGCCGCCGAAGCCGGAATCCGCCACACCAGTCGCGAAGTGGAACGTCGGCCACTCGGTGCAAGAGGCATGGAACCACTCGGTCAACGGCCTGCAACACGTCACGGACGCGCTTATTACCATCATCATTGGCGGCTGGTGGATCGAGATCCCGCTGATTATCGCAATCGTCATCCTCGTTCGGCGCGAGCGGCGCCGCCCCGCGCTCGCTCCTGTCGCCGTGTCCACTCACAACGCCGAACTTGAGGATCATGCGAAGTGACACAAACCTACCTGGCCGTATGAGTCAGGCTCTCCCTACGGTTTGGTGAACGTGCGTTTATGCTGCGAGGGCGCGTTGTCGTAGTGGATCGAACTTCGCCCGCCCATACATTTGCTGCTCCAGCGATTTCAGTCAGGCCCTTGTCCTGCTGCCGGTTCGTTCCGCTGCGAGGTCAAGCAGTGAACGATTGGAACTTCTGGGCTGCTTGGCTCCTCTTCCTTTGTGAGCGGTATTTGTGAGTCGCCAGCGGTTGACGACCGATATGCCAGAACGAAGGAAGGATGCCATGGCCAACGATGCGATGCTCCACCGAGAGAAGGAATTTGTGAACGAACGAACCAAAGAACGCGCGGGAATGCTGGTGGCGGCGATCCTCGCGGGGGATGGGTTGCTGCACGCGTACTGGACGACAGGTGCAGTCTGGCCTGCACACGACTCGCGGGCGGTCATGCGCGCGGTCCTCAATAGCGATCAACCCGTCAGGCCGATTGTTGTCGGTCCCCTCGCCTGCTTGCTCCTCCTCGCCGCGTTGACGGCGCTGGCGCGGGTACATCGCCTCGGCAGGTTCGGGCGACTCATCCCCGACCGCGTGCTTCAGTTCGGCATCCTGGTCATCACCGCTGGCGCGCTGGCGCGTGGCGTAGCGGGTATCGGAATGGCGCTGCGGGGAAATGCGGGCACAACGTTTTATCGCCTCAACGTCGTGCTCTACACGCCCGCGTGTCTGGCGCTCTTTGTCGCCGCGCTAGCAGCGGCGCGTGCCGAACGCTCGATGATGACGTGGTGTCCCTGCGAGGAGGTCCGGGCATGAGACGCTACGCCTTCGCCGCACTCTGGCTTGCTCTGCTCGGACAGGCGCTCTGGATGATCGGTACCAGCATCGCGTCGCACGCGCTCGGTGACAAGGCAGTGTACGATAGCGTGATCGTGGCTGGTTTTGCCGCGCTCGCCGCGACCGGCGGACGGTTGCGGTGGCTCGCTGCCGCGCTCCGTGTCTTGATCGCGCTCGCCTTCCTGGCCTCCGTCGCCGATCGGTTCGGGCTCCTCGGCCCGCCGGGTGCATCGGGCGTTGGATGGGGCGACTTCGCGCACTTCATCGCATACACGCGCACGGTCAATGCCTTCCTGCCGACGAGCTGGGCACCGGCGCTCGCCGGGCTGGCGACGCTCGCTGAGGCCACGCTGGGACTGGCGCTCCTGCTCGGTGTGCGTCTGCGGCTTGCCGCGCTCGGCTCGGCTGTGTTGCTCTTGCTGTACGGGACTGCGATGACGCTCTCGCTCGGGATCGGCGCGCAATTCGTGTACGCCGTTTGCGTCCTGTCCGCTGGCGCCTGGTCGCTCGCGGTAATCGACGCGTCGGCTCTCAGCCTCGATGGGCGCACGGCGCGACGGGCGTTGCGGGCGGCCCACCCGTGATGGCGCCCACTGAGGGCGGGAGGAGCGACGCATGACCCACACCCAGTCGGATGCGCTGGTTCGCGCCGCCCAGAGCGGCGACACACTGGCGATGAATGATCTGCTCGATCAACTCGCGCCGTACGTCGCCCGGCTCTGTGGGCCAATCGCGCTCGAGTATGCAGCGGATGCCGCGCAGGAAGCGCTCATCGTGATCTTTCGCTCTCTACGCACGCTGCACGAACCCGCTGCCCTTTATGGCTGGGCGCGCACCATCGCTACCCGCGAGGCCGTCCGGATCGCCCGGCGGCACGCTACATTCATCACCACCGAACTTCTTGACCTGCCCGCTCCCGGCGATATCGAACTCGCGCCAGATATCGGGGATATTCTGGCACGATTGGCTCCCGAACACCGGGCGATCCTGGTGCTTCGCGACCTGGAGGGGCTCGACGAACACGAAGCAGCCGCGCTGCTGTCGGTGCCGGAGGGTACCGTGAAGTCTCGGCTGCACCGGGCCCGACGTGGATTCAGGAAGGCGTGGAACCAATGATTGAGCCAGGAAACCTCTCATGGCCAGACGCCGACCTCGACGCCGTGCGGCGTCTGCGCGTGATGGCGGCAGCGATTCCCGGTACGGTCGTTGTCGAGACCGTCATCCCGGTATCGTTCGACGCGGTATGGGCAGTCGTCAGCGACCTCCAACATGAGGTGCCCCGCTTGGAGTGGCATGTCCGGTCGCTGCGCATCACGCGCAGGGACGGTGACCGCCTCGAAGCATTGGTTACCGGGCCAATCGGCATCCGGGACCGGTTCGTCGGAGTGTTGCGTCCCGGTTGGTGCTGGATGCAAGGACGCGCGCTCTTCATCGGCATGGCAGCGGTTCCGGGGCCGGAAGGTACGCTCCTGGCGTTGGCCGCAGGCTTGCGCATTCCCGGCGCCGCGGCGCTTCGCCCAATCGTCCGGCACGATCTCACGAGCGCCCTGCGCCACCTCGCACGGCATGCTGAGTAAGGAGGTGAGCATGCGGCGTACCACGGAGTTGATGCACGAGGGACATAATAGAAGAGAATGCGAGGCATCGGTAATGTTGAAATTGAACTACACGCGCCGTGGTAGCGGCGCGCCATTGCTCCTCATCCACGGAACGGGCAGCCACTGGCCCGTCTGGCAGCCGATCCTCGACCGGCTGGCGCGCGAGCGGGATGTGATTGCCGTGGACTTGCCCGGTCATGGCGGCTCACCCCTGCTGCCCCCGGACCTCCCACCGACGCCTGCCACCTTCGCACGCGTACTGGCGGACTTTCTCAAGGAACTCGGCCTCGCCAGCGCGCATCTGGCAGGGAACTCCGTCGGTGGGTGGACCGCATTGGAAATGGCAAAGAACGGGCATGCCCGCTCGGTGACTGCCCTCGCGCCAGCGGGTCTCTGGCGCGACCAGTCACCGCTGTATGACCGCGCGTACTTTCGCATCAGTCTCATCCTTGCCCGGTTGTTGGGAAATGCCATCCCGCTGATAACTGCAACGGGTCCTGGACGGCGATCGTTCCTCGGAATAGTCACCGCGCACTCGTGGCAGATGTCCAGCGAGGATGCGGCAGATATGATCACCAACTTCGCTCGATCACCCGGCATTCTTCCGCATCTGCGCGCCACGGAGCGCGAGCGATTCACCGGCGGCCAGGGAATTACCGTTCCGGTGACGGTCGCATGGGGGGCCAAGGATCGCCTGCTGCTGCCGTGGCAATCACGCAGACACGAGGAATTGCCACCCCAGACACGCTGGCTGACGCTTCCCGGCTGCGGGCATGTGCCGATGTACGATGACCCCACGCGTGTGGTACGGGCGCTCCTGGAAGGAAGCGACGCCGCCTCGACCATTTCCCCCTTCGCGCGGGAGGTTTCTCCCTCGGAATCTGACGAGCAACTGCGATGAGCGGGATATTTTCCGTGCCGCCGCGCATCGCCCTCGATTAATCGGCAGCGGGCTGGCGGGTTGTTTCGGTCGAGGCTTTCCGTGCGGCGGCGCGTTCAGCGAGGTCGCGCGCGCTGGCACGAGCGACGGGGGTGATCGGGATGCCATCGAGCATCGCGGCCAATTCTTCGATGCGTTCCGGTTCGTCCAACCGCTCGACATCGGAAATCGTTCGTCCGCGCACATCGCGTTTGATGATGCGGAAATGGCCGTCCGCGAAGGCGGCGACCTGCGCCAGGTGAGTGATGCAGAGCACTTGATGCGTGCGGGCGAGCGCCGCGAGGGTTTCGCCGACGACCTGGCCGCTACGCCCGCCAATGCCGACATCCACCTCGTCGAAGACCAGCGTCGGCGTGGCATCCGCCGCCGCGAGGACGGACTTGAG
>JBPCPB010000150.1:0-9616 GCA_050999735.1 Thermomicrobiales bacterium
ATTCCTTGCTGGGGCAGGCTGAAGCCCGCCACCACCGGGAAAACAAAGGCTCAGTCACCACGACAATCGCTATAGAGGTCGGAGGAAAGAGAAAAGACCGGGGAAATTACTCTCCGGCCTTCGGTCTTTCTGATGGATCGTGCTAGCGGCGGGAATAACCCTTGCGCGTGCCGCCGATCTTGATCGGCGCGGAACCATTGCCGCCGACGGGGACAGCCATCGCGTCGTCATCGTCCAGGTCCACGACGCTCTTGGCGGCACTCGGCGCCGGGTCAATGACGATGCTCTTGGCGGCGAGGGCGTGGACCGGTGCGTCATCGTCCGCGACGCTCTTCACATTGCCGCCCGCAGTCTTCATTCCCGCACCGACCTCGTCATCATCCTTCGTGGCCTTCTTGAAGTCGCGGATACTCGATCCGAGCGCACTACCGAGGCCGGAGAGTTTGCCGGGGCCGAAAATGAGCAGGATAATCGCCAGCACGATCAACAGATGCCAGGGTTGCAAGAGGTCTCGCATAAACACAGTCCGCTCTCCTTTGTACCGCCTTCGCCGAACGGAACTGCCCGCCCTGCGTCTTCCAGTATATCACGCCGCTCGCCGTGTTTGCCTTGCTCGCGTGTTTTCAACTGTATCACTACTACGGCATGGCATGCAAGATAGCGTACACTACTGAATACTACGGATGAGCCGGGTACCCCGGTTCACTCCCCCGGATTTCCTTCGCGCGTCTGAAGGAAAATCACGCGGCACAGCAAGGAGCGATGATAATGTCTGAAACGTCGTCCATCCCAACAGCGGCGGCAGCCGAATTTCGCCCGCCGGAGGCAGTCAACGAGCCAACCAAAAATTACGCGCCCGGTTCGCCCGAACGGCAATCCCTGACACAAAAACTGCGCGAACTCTCCGGGCAGCGGCTGGAGATCCCCCTCATCATCGGTGGCGAGGCGGTGCGGACAGGCACAATGAAGCAGGCTGTCATGACGCACCGGCACGCGCATGTCCTCGCAGATGTTCACCAGGGCGGCGCGTCGGAAGTCACGGAGGCGATTCACGCGGCCAGCGAGGCGTGGACGACGTGGTCACGCTGGCCGTGGTGGGAGCGCGCGGCGGTCTTTCTGCGCGCGGCGGATCTGCTCTCCGGACCATGGCGGGACACAGTCAATGCCGCGACGATGCTCGGCCAATCGAAAACCGCACATCAGGCGGAGATTGATGCGGCAGCGGAACTGATAGACTTCTGGCGCTTCAATGTCAGTTACATCCCGCGCATCTACGCGGAGCAGCCACTCTCATCGGCGGGCGTCTGGAACCGGCTCGAATACCGCCCCCTGGAGGGGTTCGTCTTCGCCGTGACGCCATTCAATTTTACCTCGATTGCGGGCAACCTGCCGAGTTCCGTCGCCATGATGGGCAATACCGTCGTCTGGAAACCCGCCTCCACCGCGATGTACTCCGCGCACTTCCTGATGGAATTGTTCCGCGCGGCGGGGCTACCCGATGGCGTCATCAATCTCGTCTATGGCTCCGGCGGTACGGTGGGCGACGCGGCGCTCGACCATCCCGATCTCGCGGGCGTCCATTTCACCGGTTCGACGCCCGTATTCCAGCAAATGTGGCGGGACATCGGCACGAACATCGGCGGGTATCGGAACTACCCGCGCGTCGTTGGCGAAACGGGCGGCAAGAACTTCATCATCGCCCACCCGAGTGCGGACATTCCGGCGCTCACCACGGCCATCGCGCGCGGCGCCTTTGAGTATCAGGGGCAGAAGTGCTCGGCGGCCTCGCGCGTCTTCGTGGCGGAAAGCCTCTGGTCGGCACTGCGGGATCAGGTTGGCGCGGAAATCGCGACAATTAAGATGGGCGACATCACCGACTACGGAAACTTCATGGGTGCGGTGATTGATCGAAACGCCTGGGGGACACACCGCAAGGCCATCGCCCTCGCGGAGTCCGATCCCCAGACCGAGGTGGTGTTCGGCGGCAAAACCGACGATAGCGAGGGCTATTTCGTCGAGCCAACGATGATCGTCACCGAGAATCTGGACTTCCCGCTCTTGCACGACGAGTTGTTCGGCCCGATTGTCACCGTCTATGTCTATCCCGACGGCCAGTATGCCGAGATGCTGCACGCGATTGACCGGACGAGCAAATATGGCCTCACCGGGTCGGTCTTCGCGCGTGATCGCGCCGCGATTGCCGAGGCGGAGGCCGTCCTGCGGCATGCGGCGGGGAACTTCTATATCAATGACAAGCCGACCGGCGCGGTCGTCGGGCAGCAACCCTTCGGCGGGGCGCGCGCCTCCGGCACGAACGACAAGGCGGGTTCCATGTGGAACCTCATCCGCTGGGTCAGCCCCCGCGCGATCAAAGAAACCTTCGTCCCCGCGACGGACTACCGCTACCCGTTCCTGCAATCGGAAGAGTTGTGAACCACAGAGGGCACAGAGAGAAGAGGAGAGAAAAAGAAAACAGGAAAGGAAGGTCGGACGATGACGCGAGGCTGTGGGTCTTGTTCTCATTTTCTGTTTTCTCTGTGTTCCTCTGTGATCTCTGTGTCCTCTGTGGTTATCGTCTCCATTATTGTGGAAAGGAGTGAGGGAAGATGGGTATTCCGGGGAAGGTGATTATCACGGCGGCGATTACGGGCGGCGTGCATGTGCCGTCCCAGTCACCGTATTTGCCAATCACGCCGGATCAGATCGTGGACGAATGCGTGCGGGCACGGGAGGCGGGCGCGGCGGTCGCCCATATCCATGTCCGTGACCCGGAGAACGGGCGACCAGTCCCCAGCCTCGAACTCTTCCGTGATGTTGCCGAGCGGGTGAAGCAGCGATGCGACATCGTCCTCTGCACGACGACGGGCGGCGCGCCGGGCATGAGCCACGAGGAGCGCGTCGGTGTCGTGCGGGAACTTTCGCCCGAACTCGCCTCCTGCAATATGGGCTCGATGAACTTCTCCCTCGCCCCGCTCGCGGAGCGCATCAAGGACTACCAGAATGACTGGGAGAAGCCGTTTTTGGAGCGGACGGAAGACAACATCTTCGCCAATACCTTCAAGAGCATGCGTTACTTCCTCGAAACGATGAACACGCAGGGGACGCGGCCCGAACTGGAAGTCTACGACGCGGGGATGGTCAACAACGCTGCATTCATGCTCAATGCGGGCGCGCTCAAACGACCCATCTATATTCAGTTCGTGCTCGGCATCCTCGGCGGCCTGCCCGCGACGGTCGAGAACCTCGTCCTGCTCTACAATCAGGCGCGGCTCCTGCTCGGCGAGTTCGAGTGGTCCGTCGCGGCAGCGGGGCGATTCCAGTTCCCGATTGGCGTCGCGGCGCTGGCAATGGGCGGCAACGTGCGCGTCGGCCTGGAGGACAATGTCTATCTCAACAAGGGGCAACTGGCGAAGAGCAACGGCGAGCAGGTGGCGAAGATGGCCCGCATCGTCCGCGAATTGAGCCTCGAACCCGCCACACCCGACGAAGCCCGCCAAACTTTGCACCTCAAAGGTCTCAGCGAAGTGAAGTTCTAAGGAAACCGATTGAACCGCAGAGACGCAGAGGGCGCAGAGGGCGCAGAGAGGGAGGAGAGAGAAGGAAATGAATTTTGTTTCCCTCTTTTTCCTCTTTCTCTGTATTCCTCTGCGTCTCTGCGGTTCAATCGGTTTCTATGAAAGGATTGCAGCGTGGCAGTGCCAACGTGGATATCGGATGTGCGGGCGTTTACGCGGGCGATGATGGCGAAGCATCGTGTGCCGGGGTTCGCGGTGGCCGTAGCGCAGGACGGGGCGGAAGTCTACGTGGAGGGGTTCGGGGAACGCGCGATCGGGACGGGGACGCCCGTGACGCCGGATACGGTCTTCGGTGTCGCCTCGGTGACGAAGTCGTTCACCGCGCTGGCGATTATGCAACTGGCGGAGGCGGGCAAACTCTCCGTGGATGATCCGGTGACGCGCTATCTGCCGGAGTTCCGCACGCCGGACCCGGAGGCGACGCGCGCGATCACGCCGCATCATTTCCTCTCGCACACCGCCGGATTGCCGCCGCTGCCCTCCCGCTTCTTCGCCTTCGCCCATTCGATGGCGGGTGATCCCGCCGCCGGGAGCAAGCCCGCCTGGTCCGCCGACCACGCGTCGATAGATACCTATGAGGACTTGATGGCCTACCTCGCCGAGGGCGGCTATACGCTACTCGGGCCGCCCGGCGCACAGTTCAGTTACTGCAACGAGGGGTTTGCCCTTCTGGGTGCGATTATCGAGCGGGTAAGCGAGCAGCCGTATGAAGCATACGTGCGGCGGCACATTCTCGATCCGGCGGGGATGACCCACAGCACGTTCGATGTGACGACGCTCCGCACTTTCCCGGATGTTGTCACCTTCCACGCCGCGCGGGAAAACGACGGGCAGCGGGAAGTCTACGCCGCGCCAAACTGGCTCTATTCGTCGGTCTGGTCGCCCGCCGGTGGGCTGAATTCGACGGTGCGGGACTTGCTGCGCTATCTGGAAATCTACCGCACGGGTGGCATGATCGGGAGCGAGCGACTGCTCTCCGCCGCAGGCGTCGCGCGGATGACGGTGCCCCACGCGCCGCGCAGCAGCCCCGGCTCCTCCTATGGCTACGGCCTCGGCGTGGCGACGGATTATCACGGTCTGAAACTGATTAAGCACGGCGGCGGGCGCAAGGGGATTTCCGCCGAAATAATCGCCGCGCCCGAAACGGGATTCACCGGCGCGGCGATTGCTAACCTCGCGGGCGTTCCCGTCGCCACGGTGACGCTCGCCGCCTTGAACCGGACACTCGGTCTGCCCGTGGACAGCAAAATCGAGGAATATGCGGACGCCACCTGCCCATCTGATCGCTTGCCCATGTATGCCGGAACCTATCGCGCGGGGGAAGGGCAGAACATCGCCGTGACCGCCGAAGCGGGCGCGCTCGTCTACGCGTTCGAGGGAAAGCGGCACGTCGCCCGGCCAGTCGGTGAACACGCCTTTGTCCTCACGACCGAGACGGGTGAAATGTACACCCGTTTCCTCACCGAGGATGACGCGCCCGCATCGGCCATGGCAATGGGTAGCCGGATCATCCCGCGTCACGAGTGACGGGCTGCTACCGACATTGACAGTTCCAGCCACGCAATGATAGATTCGCCCTGTCGTACAAACCGAACAGGGGTCTTGTGTGCGTTGAGGTGTCTGGAAGGCGTCCGCGTGCGCGTATGCGGCGTAGAATGGAGAAACTCGAGATGACAGAGAAACAGCTCACCCGGCGTGGCATCCTGAGATTGACAGCAGGGTCCGCCGCCGCGGCACTCCTCGCTGCCTGCGGCGGTGGGAGTACGGCGACCAATACGCCGAGTACCGGCGGGGCGAAAGCGACCACGATTCAGGGCGGTACGGGCGGGCAGACCCCCGCACCCGTCGCGACCAGCGCGCCCGCCGCGACAGCCGCTTCGAGTAGCGCGGCGGCAGCAACGGCGCCGGCGGTGAGCGCGGCATCCTCCGCGACGACCGCGAGCACGGGTGGTCTCCTACCTCTCCCCGTCCTGCCTCCGGATCCGAATGTGAAAGGCAATGTCCTCTACTGGCAGACGACGTTCGACGATCCAAACGTACCGAGCGCGAAATACCACGATCAGTGGCTCGCCGCGCTGAAGACGGTCCTGCCGAATGTCACGCTCAAGGAGGAGCAATACTCGTATAACGACATGCTCGATAAGTTGCGCGTCGCGAACCGGGCGGGGCAAGCGCCGGATACCATCGTCGTCCCGATCCTCTGGGGGCCGGAGTTCGCCTATGCCGGGGCATTGCAGGAGATCAATCTCGCGGATTTCGGCTACAAGCCGGAAACCTTCTGGCCGGGCGCATTGAAATCCCTGACCGTCAACGGAAAACTGTATGGCATCCCGACGAACAACGAGACAATGGCGATGGCATATAACATGGACATCTTCCAGAAGGCGGGCCTCGATCCGACCAAAGGCCCGGAGACGTGGGAAGATGTCAAGAACTTCTCCAAGCAGATCAAGGAGAAGACCGGCAAAGCGGGGTTCGGCCTCGTCGCGAAACTGAACGCGGGCAATACGCCGTTCCGCTACATGCCGCTCTCCTGGGCCTATGGCGGTGCGGCGCTCGACGAGACGGCGGACAATCCAACCTATCAGAAGTCTCAGTTCGACAGCGACGGCAATATCGCCGCCTTGCAGTGGGTGTACGACATGTACACGAACGGCTGGGCGCCGCAATCGTCACTCACCAATACGCAAATCGAGGTGCGCGACCTTTACACCTCCGGCGAAGTGGCGATGATGATTGATCTCCCCGGTGTGTACACAATTGTCAAGAACAAAACGCCGGATGTCGCCGCGAAGATGAACTTTACACTCATGCCGAAAGGCCCGGTGCGCCGCGCCGCCGTCTTCGGTGGATCGAACATGATCATCTTCAAGAGTACAAAGAACCTCGACGCGGCCAAAGCGGTCGTCAAAAACGCGACATCACCACCGTGGTCGCTGCGCCTGCACTACGAGTCGTCCAATCCTGGTAACCGCGATGGCTTTCTCCTGCCGGAGGAGAAAATTCGCGAGGCGCAGACGAAGTTCCTCGATGTGACGATCCAGATGCTTCAGTATGGCATCTCCTTCCCAACTGTGCCGGAGGCGTCTGACATCATGAACCTCTACGTCCCACAGATGATGCAGGACGTGATGACCAAGGCGAAGACGCCGCAGCAGTCCGGGCAGGACACCGCCAAGAAGATCAACGATCTGATCGCCAAGCGGAAGTAGATGCAGTAACGAGTAACGAGTAACGAGTACGAGTGGGTATTTAACTCGTTACTCGTTGCTCATCGCTCATTGCTTCGTCGTCGCGTGCCATTCCTGCGCCCATTGGCCGACTGCGTCCATCGCGCCCCGCAACGCCTGCCCTTTTTCCGTCAGTTGGTAGGTGATCGTGACTGGCGTGGTTGGGATGACCGTGCGCTGCACGATTCCCTCCGCCTCCAACTCCTTGAGCCGTTCCGAGAGCATCCGATCGCTCAAACCGGGCACCATCGCCGTGAGCGCGCAGAAACGCTCCGCCCCATGACTGAGCGCGAGCAGGATCGCCCCCGTCCAGCGGCGGCCGATCAGTTCAATTGCGCGATGGTAGTACGGGCAGATGCCGCCCGTCCGCTCTTCATCCTTCATACCCCTATTCTTACATATGATAAGCCCCTTGACAAGTGTGAGCATCGCGTATAGACTTACTCATCGTAAGCCGCTTATATGCGTGGGCGTCCACGCCGGCGATGTGAATAAGGAGGTTTCGATGAGCGCGACGCAAACGAAGACGAGCACCTGGGCAATTGACTCGGCGCATTCGGCGGGAGAATTCGCCGTCAAGCATATGATGATCTCGACGGTGCGGGGGCACTTCAAGATCACCGAGGGGCAGATCGCCATCAACGAGGAGAACCATACCGCCTCCTCCGTCTCCGCGACGATTGACCCGAAGAGCCTCAATACGCGCGAGGAGAAGCGCGACGCCCATCTCCAGAGCGGCGACTTCTTCGAGACGGAGAAAAATCCAACGATCACCTTCCAGAGCACACGCGTGGAAAAGATCAGCGACACCGACTGGAAAGTCTTCGGCAACCTAACCTTCCACGGGATGACTAAAGAAGTTGCGCTGGATGTCGAAGAGGGCGGGGAGATCAAGGACCCGTACGGCAAGCAGCGCCGGGGCTTCACCGCCGAGACGACGATCAATCGCAGCGACTGGGGCGTGACGTACAACGCCGCGCGCGAGGCGGGCGGCGTGATGGTCAGTGACAAGGTGAAGATCACGCTCGACATCTCCGCAGTGCGCCAGGACTAGCAGACCGTTCTACGAGAATCGCAAGATGAGCGGAGAGAGAAATTGAACCGCCAAGGACGCCTAGAGGGAAAGCGAAGAAAAGTGCTTTGATGTCTTTTCTCTCATTCTTCCTTGTATCTCTTGGCGTCCTTGCGGGCGCCCTCTGGGCAGTATTGGCGGTTCGAAACTGGTCCTCACTTCTGCGGCTTGAGAATATATCAGGATCAAGGGGGTTCATATGGCAACGATGCAGCAGACGACGCACGAGGCGGCCGATCGGGACGGCCTCCCCTCGCCGTTCATGGCGCTTCATCACGTCGCGCTCGTCACGAATGACATGCAGAAGACGGTCGCTTTCTATCGCGACGTCCTCGGCTCGGCAGTAGCAATGGGCCACCGCCTCGACCGACCCGGCCACGAGCGACACTACTTCATCACCGTCGCACCGAACACCGTCTTCGCCTTCTTCGAGTTCCCCGATGCCGAACTGCCGGCCTACAAGGAGGCCACTCTGCCGAGCACGGGACGTTCGCTCGATCACGTCTGCTTCCATGTCGAGGATGATGCGGCATTCGACGCGTGGTACCAGCGGATCGGTGACAAGGGTGTGAGCAACCGCTCGGCGATCATCGAGCGCGGCCCATCACGCTCATTCTTCTTCTCCGACCCGAACAACATCGTCTTTGAAGTGGCGACGCGGAGCAAAGGGCAACATTTCCCGATCCGCGAAGATCCCGATCCGGCGTATTAGGCGAATCTGCTGCTGATCAAATGGGGAAAGTCGAGCGTATGGATACGACACAAACGACCGAACCGACGGCGGGGAACACCGTACGCGCCATCCATCCCGACACCACGGTCGGGCTGCTCTCGCTCACCGTCTCCAATCTCGACCGCTCGGTGGCATTTTATACCGAGGATTTTGGCTTCACGGTCCTCCAGCGGGATGAGGCAACCGCAACGCTCGGCGTCGCCGGGGCGCCGCTACTGCTCCTGACGGAGCGAACGGGGGCACGGCCATGGCCGCGCGAGCAGGCGAGTTACACTGGCCTGTATCACTTCGCCATCCTCGTGCCGACGCGGGCGGACCTCGGCCGCTGGGTGCGGCACTGGCTCGAACGCGGCCTGCCGCTCGGCCAGGGCGATCATTTGGTCAGCGAAGCCTTGTATCTCTCAGACCCCGACGAGAACGGCATCGAGGTGTACCGCGACCGGCCGCGCGATGAGTGGCACTGGGCCAATGGGCAGGTGCGGATGGGGACGGGACCGGTTGATATCCGGGGCCTGCTGACTGATGCCGAGCGCGCCAACGAACCGTGGACCGGCCTGCCTGCGGGCACACGGCTCGGACATATCCATCTTCAGGTCGGCGACATCGCGCAGGCGGCGACGTTCTATCATGACATCCTCGGCTTCGATATCGTGTCCGGGATGCCGAGCGCGCTCTTCGTCTCTGCCGGTGGCTACCATCACCACATCGGGCTAAATACCTGGCACAGCAAAGGTGCGCCGCCCGCGCCCGCCGATATGGTCGGTCTGCGCTTCTTCACGGTTAACTTCCCCACCGAGGAAGCCCGGCAAGCGGTCCTCGCCCGCATCGCGGCGGCTGGTCTTCACATGACAGGGTCGGGTGGTACCATCGCTGTCCAAGACCCGTGGCAGAACACCTTGCTCTTGCAAGTCGGCCCGCCACATCAGCAATGAGACGTAAGTTCGGAGTTCGGGGTGGGAGGGGGGGGGGGGGGTGGGGGCGCGGTGTCGAAAAAAAAACCCACACA
>JBPCPB010000155.1:0-13798 GCA_050999735.1 Thermomicrobiales bacterium
ATCCGGGCCTTCCCAGAGCGCCCAGCCATCGTGAGAGGGCGATTCACGAATCGCCCCTACGCAGGTCATCGCGCCATTGCTATCGCGAAAGAGTATGAGTAAAGAAGTCAAACTGACCCATTCCCCACTCGCTCGGCTTCGGAAAGGACATCATCGTTGGACGTGCTCACGGGCGCGGCGGTTCTCTGTCGCTCCGCCCGCCAGCGCGCGACCGCGATGACAATGACCAGCACGAGCGCGAGTGCGCGACCGTCGTAGTTGACGATCAGCGGCCACACCGGGCGGCTGGGGAACCATTCGTTCAGGTAGCCGAAACCGGCGCTGCCGACGACGATGCTCGTTGGCAGCAGCAACGCGCCCCGCACCAGGGGGACGCAGGTGAGCAGCAGCAGCACATACCACGGCTGACTCGGCGTCGCGAGTGTCAGGAGCACGATGAACAGGACGGCGATGCGGTCGGCCATGCCGCGCACCGAAGTCGCCGGCCGCAACCAGCACGCACACGCGCATGCCACCATCGCCGCGACGATGCCCCCCTCGTACCACGTCGTTGCAGAGAGGGTGGCGAGTGGCGAGCGCGCGAGCATGGTGGAGAGATGGCCGGGCAGCCGGTTCACCAGCCACATGATCTGGTGTAGCAGATAGTAGCGTTTTCCCGAAGAAATCCCTTCTTGCTGCACGTAGCCGGGGAGGAACCCGATGACGCGCGTGCCGACTGAGAGGAAGGGGAGGTATGCCAGCACGGTCGTCACGATCAGCCCGGCGAGCAGGCGCATATTGCGACGCGGCGTGGCGAGCAGCGCGGGGAGGGCGACGAGCGCGTAGAATTTGACGAGCGTCGCGCACGCGAGCAGCACACCGTCAGGCAGCAGCGCGGAGCGATTCACGGTGCGTGCCCATAATGCCAGCGCAATGAAGAGCGCGGCGACGACATCAATGTGGCCGCTGTGGCCGACTTCGAGGATGAGCAGTGGGTGCCATCCGTAGAGCAGGACGCGCTCCGGCCGCATCCCCGCCCGGACGAGCAGGATGACGAGAATCGCCATCGTGGCGAGGTCCAGCAGGGAGAGGGCGAGTTTGGTCCACGCCACGCTATTGGGATGCAGCGCATAAATGAGGCGGAAGACGCCCTGAGCGATGGGTGGATAGATCGTCGGGACGGGTTTGCGATTGATGCCGGGGTAGATCGCCCGATCCCGGAAGCGCGCCACGGCTGGGTCATTCGGTGCGTAGCGGTATGGGTTGATCCCCGCTGCCTGAATGCGCCCGTCCCAGACATAGCGATACACGTCGTCGGAGACGGTTGGCGTCTGGGGGATAAAGGCGAGGCGGGTGCAGAAGGCAATCAGGAAGATCAGCGCGAGTGTCCAGCGTACGGGCGGCTTGCGCCGGATCACCCATGCCGCCGCCAGCGCGTAGAGGGCGAGTTCGATCACGAAGAAGGCGGTGTAGGTGTGGTAGTGGGTCGCCACGACCCGCCACTGGGCGATCGTGTGCGTCAGGGCAACCAGCGCGATACCGCAGGATGCCAGCACGCCGAGATCGAGGAGCGTGCGGCGCGTCGTATGGGGTGGCTCCCGATGATCGAAGGCGACGAGGGGTTCGTGCCTGGCACGAACCCCTGCGATCGCCGCATGCAGATACCGATGGAGGCGTGCGTCAGACGCGGTAGTCACCGATCTCCCGTCGTGTTAGACAACCTGCACGGTTATCCGGTCGTATCCCCGCGCCCCTTGCGGCGTGATGTCATGGAAGGCGGAAATCTGAGGCGCGCCGGTGCCGTCGGTCGCGCGGACGACGAGATGGTACATGTCGGGCCGCGTCGGTGTCCAATCGGCGCTCCAGAGCGCCCAGGTGAGATGCGTGCCCGGATAGTCAATCCGCGCATCCCGCCACGTCGCGCCATCGTCCGTGCTGACCTCGACGCGCGAGATGCCGCGATTGCCGCCGAACGCGATGCCACGGATGGCGGTTGGCTTGCCCGCGGGAAGCGGTGGGCCGCCATCGGGTACGTCAATGCGCGAGCGCGTCGGGACGACGAAGTCCGGCCCCCACCCCTGCTGCTCGTAGAAACCCTTCACCGGCCGATCCACCAGTTCGATGCCGGTCACCCATTTGACATTTTTCTCGCCATACATCCCCGGCACGATCACCCGGACGGGATAGCCGTGTCGCTGCGGGATCGGCGCGCCGTTCATCTCGTAGACGACGAGCGTCGTCGGGTCCATCGCCTTGTCGAAGGGGATCGTATCGGTGTAGCCATCAGCGCCGCTCAGTTTCACTTCGACGACACCGGCATGCGGGCCTGCGGCATCGAGGAGCATGCGCAGCGGCACGCCCTTCCATTTCGCGTTGCTCATCAGACCGGCGCCGATGCCGTTGCTGATGCACATCAGCGTCGTCTCCTGCTCGACGGGCGCGAGTGCGGCCAGATCATTGAATGACCAGGTACGGCCATGATCGGCCTTGCCGCCGACTTCGAGCCGCCAGAATGCCTTTGTGGGGTTCGGATCAACGACATTCTTCGTCACCGAATAGAACTGATCGTTGGGCGTGATTGGCTGGACCGTCGCCCCCTTGTATTGCCGCCCGTCGTAGGAGAAGACGGCCCGTTTATTGAACCACGCGAGGCTCGCGCCCACGCCGATCCCCGCGATCACTGCCACGCCCCCGACGATGGCGGCGCGGCGACCGAGCAATTGCCCGGCGATTGGCGCGGACGACGCTCCGAGCGGCGCATCATTCGTCAGTGCCCGGCAGACGAGGATAAGTACCACACCGTACGTGAGGTAGGAGATCAGCAACCCGATCACCGTGAAGAGCGTTGCCGGCCCCGGCGAAAGGCCGCGAAAGTTCGTGTCGAGCACCGGCAGTTCGATGGCGAGCGTCCCGATCCAGAGCAGCGCGACGACGACCGCGACGAAGACGAGCGCCATGGGGCTGAGGCCGAAGCGGCGCGGTTTCGCCGGCTCCGCCGTGCGGCTGTTCTCGGTGAACAGGGCGTAGAGGAGGCCGACCCCGATGCCAACGGCGACGATGCCGCCGAGCATGGAGAGGATGCCGAAGCGCTTGAGACCGTTGTAGCCGCCGAAGCGGTCGAAGAGCGAGAAGAACTCTGGGATGCGTAGCAGGGGGGCGATCCGGTCGGGGATACTCTCGGCTGGGGTGGGCACGCCCAGCCAGACGCGCTGTGCAATCAGCATCAGCAGCATGGCGAGCAGCGCGACCACTCCACCCAGGAGACCGACGGTGATCGCCCGCCGCCAGCGGGCGCCGCCGCGCGCGGGCGGGGCGATCACCGGTGCTTCCGGGGCGATCGGGATCGGGGCTTCGTCGGTCGTGATGGTCGGAGGTTGTGGGGTCTCCATCGGGCGTTCCTTTCCAAACGAGGTCAATCGGCCGCTTTCCGGCAGCGCGCGTAGCGGTATCCGCCGGTCTCCCAGATCGCGCACGCGCCGCACGCGAACGATGACATGAGCGCCATGAACGCGGCGGCCGTGAAGATACGCTCCGCCGGGGCCGCGATCCGCGCCCAGTCCGCGAAACTGATCGCCGGGCGGGTGACGGGTTCCGCGACGACGAGCACGCCACCCGGCGCGAGCACACGGTGGAGTTCCGCCATCGCGCGGCGTGGATCGCGCACCACCATAAAGAGCCGGGAAGCGACGATTCGGTCGAAGCGTTCGTCCGGCTGGGAGAGGGCGCACACGTCATCGCAGATGAAGCGGGCATTGCCGAAACCCTGGTGCGCGGCCCGCTGCCGTGCCAGCGCGATCTGCGCCGGGGAGTTGTCAATGCCGGTGACGCGGATCGTCGGGTGTCGCGCGGCGATCACCGGCGCGTAGTATCCCGGCCCGCACCCGATCTCGGCGGCGTGTCGGGCGCGGGGGAGATCGAGCGCGGCCAGCCCTTCGGTGCGATCATCGGGGCAGGTGTGGAGGCGGAACGCCGCGTATTGTGTCGCATATCGCTCGTAGACCGACGCGATTTGTCCGCAGGGAGGCCGTCGTGCCGGTATCGGTTGTATCATCACGGGTATTGTGCGCACCAGTTTGCCTCCTGCGTCGAACGACCTCTACAGCAGTCTAGGCGCGGCGCCTTGCCAATTGATTGCCGAGTTCTTACGGAAAACGTACCAGAAACCTCGTCGCCTTCAGGCTTGGAATGAATGGCTCCCAATATCCTGCATGTGAGGAGTCACGCAATTTCGTCAGAGAGCGCCCGTACCACCACGAAAAACCTCGCCAATCGCGTCACTCCTCCCTGCATAGCGGCCCCCCTATAATCGGGACCGGAAAGAAAACCAGGGAATTCCCTAGTATCCCTCCGATGCGTCTCCCCCTATCATGGATATAGTCATTACGCTAGGCATCCCGTCGCACTGGCGATGCAGCGCGTGGCGCGCGATAAAATCGAAGGAGGATACCATGCCTGGCTCATCGCATGCGGCAGGTGCAGGAGCGACACCCTCATCCCTGGCCGGTCAGTGCAATCGCCGAACGTTCCTTCACACCGCTGCCGCAGTCGGCGGTGCGGGCGTTGTCGGGGCGCTGCTCAATGCCTGTGGTTCATCATCGAGCACGGCAGCGCCGGCGACGAGCGCAGCAAGCACGGCGGCCGCGACGACCAGCGCGGCGAGCGCGGTGGCGGCCAGCCCCATCGCGATGACCCAGACCACCGCGAGCTACAAAATCGTCCTCGGGATTGGTCCCGTCGAGACGATGCTGACGCCCGATATGGCACAGGGGGCAACGAGCGGCGAGGTAATGGCCCCGATGTCCGGCATGGCGATGCCGACGATGATGATGGATCAAGGCCAGCCGGTGAATCATCATCTTGAGGTGCATATCACAAATACAGCGACCGGCACCGTGATCAAGGATCAGATGCCGATGATCACGATCACCGATCCGCAGGGGAAGTCCCGAACACTTGACTCGATGGCGATGTACGGTGTGACGGAAGGGGTCAGCGATTGGCACTTTGGCAATAATGTCTACCTGCCGAATGGCGCCTACACGATCAGCGTGCAGGTCGGGAACGAGCAGACCGCCTTCAAGAGTCTGATGGTGACTGCCTAGACAGATCGCGTCAATAGTAGCGTTGAACTGCGTCGCCCCGACGACTATTGTGGCGGCAGGGTATAGACGCGGATGTAGTCGAAGGTCGCGGTGTAGCCCGCGCCACCCATCGCCACCAGACCGATGCGGGCATCCCCGCCGAGCGCATCGGTCCATGTGCCGCCCCGTGTCCACGAGACGCCATCGCGGCTCGAATACGCGGTGTAGTCCGCCTCACCCATGCGCGTGTGCTTGACGATCCGTAGGTAGGTCCCGGCGGCGGCCGGCCCGACTACCGCGTTGCCCTCGTGCGGGAATCGGGGCGCTGCCGGGTCCGTCGCTTTTGTGAAGAGTACCTGCTGGGTTTGCGCGCGGGAGAGATGCGCGAGTTTGAGATAATTGCCATCATTCCCATAGATCACCAGCCCGGCCTGCACGGCGTTCGGGCAACAGCCGTCCGGGGGCAGATCAAGCCGCACATGCGTCTCCACCGCGTAATCCCCCGGCGGTTCAGCCTCGGCCAGTATCCCGGCGGCATGGTCCTCCAGACCGCCCGCTTGCGTCGGGAAGTGCAGTGTGCCGTCCATTAGGGCGACAGTATTCGGGGCGGGAGGGCGCACCCAGCGCCACGGGCCGGACGGGAACGTGGGATCCGCGCCGACCGCGCCCACTGGCAGGGCGGCAAACTCGACCGAGCGCGCGCTGTCGAGCCGTCCGAGCGCCTCTTCTTGCGGGACGCCGAGTGCCGGTCGTGGCGGATCGCCTGGCTGTGCCGCTGGCCGCGGTTGCGGCGTGTCCGAAGGGCCAAGCCCGCCGCGCACGACGGGCCAGCCGTCGCGCCAATCGAGCCGGTCAAGGAGCGGTGGACGCTTGGTGAGGTTGGTGCCCGCGAAGTATGGATCGTCCCGATCCACCGCGTGATAGAGAAACCAGTCCTGGCCGGCGGCATCGATGAAGACCCTGTTGTGTCCCGGGCCGACCCATCGGTTGCCGTTCGCGCTCAGGACGGGCGTCCCGCCGACTTGACCCGCCAGGAGTGACACGCCCTCGCGGTCGGTGTACGGCCCGAGGATGTTCGTGGCGCGCCCGACGAGTACACTATACCCGGAGAATGGGCCGCTACAGCATTCACCGGCGGAGGCGAACAAGTAATAGTAGCCGTTGCGCTTGACAACCGAGACGCCCTCGTATCGGTTCGCGGCGGCGACGGGCGTCTCATTCGCCGGGTCTGTATGCAGGCCATCGTCCGACAGGCGACGGACCGAGACACCGCCGACGAAACTGCCGTAGAAGAGGTAGCGTTGCCCCGCGTCGTCGGTCGCGATAGCGGGATCGTACACCCAGCGTCCGAAACGGATCCCATTTGGCGCGGGCTGCGGCTCGACGACCGGGCCGCCACTATCGGTCCATGGGCCGATCGGGGTGGGGCTGGTGGCGACGCCGATGGCGGCTCCCCGGCCGGGAAGCTGCGTCCCATTGGCGGTGTAATAGAGGTAATACTGACCGTTGAAGAACTGAATATCCGGCGCCCAGAGTCCGCTCCACACGGCGAGCCACGGTGGACGCTCGCTGAAGACATCGCCCACGGAGGTCCACTGAATCAAGTCACGCGACTGCAACATGGGCATGTAGTGACCGTTGAGCCTGCCGTTCGCGGTACGATCCGCGTCATTGAGCGGGTTCGTCGTGCAATACATATACCAGAACGTGTCGCCGGTTTGCTGGCCATGGATGATCGCCGGATCCGGGCAACTCTCGAACGGCCCGGCAGCGGTGGTCGCGATGTGGAGTGGGTTTGTGTACGTGCCGATGGGCGGATCGGTTTTGGCGCTCCCGGCGTGCGACGCCCAGACCACCGCAACCAGCAGCGCCGCGATAACGAGACGTGCGGGCGCGTGAAACCGCGCCGACACGGCGCGCGGTATGCTGCGACGAGAACGGTTCATCTTCCCCATGCTCCCATGCGTGCGGCGATGGATTGCATCGCCGCCTTTGGCACCCCTGCCGGAATTATGATTGTCGCTGTCTATGCCCTATCGCGCAAGAGGGGGCGGAAAATCACGATCAACCTCACCCCCTGCCCCTCTCCGCTTGACGGAGAGGGGCAGGGGGTGAGGTTGATCGAAAAGACGCGATCCGATCAGCACGCGGTATCATGCGAAGGTGTAACGTGATGGAAGGGAAGCGCGATGCGGCGGATGGCGGGCATGATGAACCGGGTGGGGTGGCGGGCATGGCGCGGCTATCTGCTTGGCGTGCTTGGCATCGCCCTCGTCACGGTCGTCGCCGAACCGAACCGGGCGCACCTCACAACTGTCACTCCCGCGCTCAGTTACCTCGTCATCGTTCTCGCGAGCGCGACGCTCGGCGGGCTGGCGCCGGGCATCTTCGCCTCGATCGTCGGATTTCTCACCTTCAACTTCTTCTTTTTGCCGCCCTTTTACTCGTTCACCGTCGGCGCGCCGCAGGACATCGTCGCGCTCTTTGTCTTCCTGATCGTCGCCGGGGTAACGAGCGAACTCGTCGGTCGTTTGCAGGAGCGAGAGCGGGAAGCGCGGCGGCGGGCGATCGAATCAGAGACGCTCGCGCGCCTCAGCACGGAATTGATCGCGGATGTCACGCTCGATACCGTCCTCGCCACCGTTGTCGAGCAGGTGACGCGCATCTTCGGACTCGAATCCGCCGCTGTCCTGCTCCCCGATCAGGTGGGCGCACTCCGCGTTCGCCTCGCCTACCCCGCCGACGCGGCCGGTACGTATGTGCGGGATCGCGAGCACGCCGCCGTTGCCGCGCACGTCTTCACGACGGGTATCCCGGCGGGGGTCGGCAGCCCGCACCGCGTCTATCGCCCGCACGGGCCAGACGATCGGGGTGGCGCGATGCAACCGCGTGGTCATCGCATCCTCTACGTGCCGGTGCGCACGGCGCATGGAGCGGTCGGCGTGATGGGCGTTGCCGCCGTCCGCGTCAGCGACTATTCCGCCGATGAACGCCGCCTCCTGACGACCTTCGCCAATCAGGCCGCCCTCGCGATTGACCGCGCCCGCCTGATTGAGGAGGCGACGCGCGCCGCTGCGTTGGCGGAAGCGGACCGCCTGAAGTCCGCCCTGCTCGCCGCCGTCTCGCACGACCTGCGCACGCCGCTCGCCTCGATCAAAGCCTCCGCGACCAGTCTCTTGCAAGAGGAAATCGCGTGGGACATGGCGACGCGGCACGAGTTTCTAGCCGCGATTGATGAGGAGACGGACCGCCTCACCCGGCTCGTCGCCAACCTGCTCGACCTGACGCGCATCCAGGGCGGCGCACTCAAGCCGGAGAAGGAGTGGAACGAGATCGGCGAGGTGGTCGCCAGCGTCACGGATCGCATCGCGCCACTGCTGCAGTCGCATCCGCTCCGCGTGGTGATCGCGCCCGATCTGCCGCCGGTCGCCTGTGATTTCGTGGAGATCGCGCAGGTGCTTGTCAACCTGATCGAGAATGCCGCGAAGTACAGCGACCCCGGCACGGAGATTGCCGTCACGGTGGATCGTATGGATGAGGATATTCGCGTGCAGGTGGCGGATCATGGTTTCGGCATCCCACCGGAGGATGTACCGCATGTTTTCGATACCTTCTATCGTGTCACGCGCGAGGGCCGGGCGCGGCGGATCGGCGGTACGGGGATCGGCCTCGCCATCTGCAAGGGGTTCATCGAAGCGCATGGCGGGACGATTACCGTCGCATCGGTCGTTGGGCACGGCTCGACCGTCACCTTTACGCTGCCCCTGTCGCCCGTGCCCCTGCACGCCGAACCGGCGCTCCCTGCCGACGTGGTGACGGCATGAGCGCGCCGCCGATCCGCGTCCTCGTCGTGGACGATGAGCCGCAAATCCTCCGTGCCCTACGCGCCGCGCTCAAGGGGCACGGCTACGATGTGCAGACCGCTGGCGATGGCGAAGAAGCGCTCGACCTGCTTGCCCTCCATCCGCCGGACATCGTCATCCTCGATCTCGTCATGCCTGGCAAGAGCGGCTTCGATGTCGTGCGAGAGGTGCGGGGATGGTCGCATCTTGCCCAGCGAGCGCCGGCGATCATCGTCCTCTCGGCGCGGGGCGAAGATCGGGACAAAGTGACCGCCCTCGATCTCGGTGCGGACGATTACCTCACCAAGCCGTTCAGCATGAACGAACTGCTCGCCCGCATCCGTGTCTCCCTTCGCCATCGCCCCGAGCAGGCCACGAGCGACCCGGTGATCCGCGCTGGTGCAGTCGTCATTGATCTCGGTCGGCGCGTTGTCACCCGCGATGGTGTGGATGTGCATGTAACGCCGACCGAGTGGCAACTGCTCGTCGAACTGGCGCGCGCGGCGGGCAAGGTGCTGACCCAGCGGATGCTCTTGCAGCGCGTCTGGGGGCCGGAATACGGCGACGAGGCGCAATATCTCCGCGTCTACATCAACCAACTCCGCCGTAAACTGGAAGCCGATCCCGCCCGCCCGCGCATTCTCATCACCGAACCCGGCGTCGGCTACCGCTTTCTCAGTAACGAGTAGCGAGTAGCGAGCAACGAGAGCCGAGTTTGCTCCCTTCTCCATCGCTACATAAACCTGATTCATACCGTGATCCGCGAGCGATGGAGAGGGGTTGGGGTGAGATTCCTCGCCTCTTCTTTATACAATCCATATACCGAGCGTTCCCATCTTTACTCCACCTTGATACACCGCGCCTTATCCTGTCCGTAGTGGCCGGTACGGTGTGTTGATGGGAGCCTGTCGGATGAATCTGTTTGTCCCCTTTGATGGCTCTGATCTCGCCCGCATCGCCCTCGCGGACGCGTGCCGGACGCTGACACCGCTTGACCACGTCACCGTGATGGCGGCAGTGGTTGTTCCCGCATCGCTGGAGATTGGGGCGCCGGCAGGGGAGATCTGGAAGCAGATCTGCCGCGCTGAGATTCACCTGACCCATGCGCGCGCGTATGCGGAGCGGGTCGCGCATTTCGGTGACGGGGTGCGCTGCGTGCGCGTGCAGGCGCGGACGACGGTCGCGGCGATCATCGCCGGGGCAGCGCACTACGAGGCCGATACGATTGTCCTCGCGCGGCATGGGGGGATGCGTGGCGCGCTCGCGTCACTCTTCGGGCCGCTCCCGACGATCGTGCGGCAGGCGCCCTGCACGGTCCGCGTTCTGTACGGGGTGGCGCCTTCGGACGACAGGACGATTGGGCGGCAGATCGCGACAGAGCGGCAGCCCACGTCGGCCAATGGGCGACGCGGGATCGTGCATCATTATGGAGGAACGACCGCGTATGTCAGTGAATGAGCCGGATGGGTCAGGCAAATCTGGCGTATCCAGCAACGAACCCATTAACGAGACACGCGAGCCGGTTGACGTGCTCGCGGATATCGCACGCGACCCGCGCGATGGCGCACGGCCAACAATCGGACGGCGCGTAGTGATGCCCGATATTGATTGGCGGGAGGAGCGCCGCGGGACGTTGCCCGGCAACCGGTATGTCCGCGTTCTGCGTTCGGCGGAGCGCGGCTTCACGGAAGTTGGCCCCTCCACACTGCGCGCGGGCGAAAGCGCCACCGCCCCCCGGACGGGAGCCGGGCGGGTGATGACCGGCATTAAGCGCGCCTTGATCGGCCGCCCAATTGCCAGTGAAAACGCGATCCACGAGCGGCTGACCAAAATCAAAGCGCTCGCCATTCTTTCCTCCGACGCGCTCTCGTCGGTCGCCTACGGCACCGAGGCGAGCCTCGGCGTGCTTGTCGTCGCCGGTGCGGCGGCGTTCGGCTACATTCTGCCGATCTCGTATCTCATCCTCGGCCTGCTCGCCCTCGTGGCAATTTCCTACCGGCAGACGATCTTCGCGTACCCCAATGGCGGCGGCTCGTACATCGTCGCGCATGAGAATCTCGGCGTTCTTCCCGGCCTGATCGCGGCGGCCTCGCTGCTGGTTGATTATGTGCTCACGGTCTCGGTCAGCGTCTCGGCGGGTGTCCTGGCGCTCGTCTCCGCCTTTCCCCGCCTCGGGGGCTACGTCGTCCCGCTCGGCGTCCTCTTTATCATCCTTATCATGGTCGGCAACCTGCGCGGCATCCGCGAGTCGGGTACGATCTTCGCCGCGCCGACCTACGTCTTCATCGTCAGCATTCTCGTCCTCATCGGGCTTGGCCTCTTCCACGTTGTGACCGGCGACCCGGCGGCGACCGCCACGCCGCGCGATCACTTGGATGCCATCGAGGGCGCGAGCGTCCTGCTCTTCCTGCGCGCGTTCGCCTCCGGCTGTTCGGCGCTGACCGGCGTGGAGGCGATCTCGAACGGCATCCCCGCGTTTAAGAAGCCCGAATCCCGCAACGCGGCGGTCACGCTCGTCTGGATGGCGGGATTGTTGGGCGTCATGTTCATGGGCGTTTCATTCCTCGCGCACCAATATGGCATCACGCCGCGCGACAACGAGTCGGTCGTCTCGCAAATCGCCGCGCAGGTCTTCGGCGGCAAGGGCGCGCCGTACTTCATCATCCAGATTGCGACCTGCCTCATCCTGATCCTCGCGGCGAATACGAGTTACGCGGACTTTCCCCGGCTCGGCTCGATCCTCGCGCGGGACGGGTTTCTGCCGAAGCAGTTCCAGTTCCGTGGCGACCGTCTCGCCTTCACGATCGGCATCGCCGTGCTGACCGTTCTCTCCACTACCTTGTACGTCGTTTTCGGCGGTCAGACGGACCGGCTGATCCCGCTCTACGCGGTCGGCGTCTTTGTTTCGTTCACACTGTCGCAGGCGGGAATGGTGCGTCACTGGCAGCGCGAGCCGGGCAACCACAGGCATCAGATGCTCATTAATGGCACCGGTGCGGTCGCGACGGGTGTCGTGGCGATCATCTTTGGCTACACGAAATTCATCTACGGCGCGTGGCTCGTCATCCTGATTATCCCGATCATCGTGCTCCTCTGCCTCGGCATTTCCCGCCATTACCGCCATGTCGCCGCGCAGGTGCGCCTGACGGATGACGATACCCTGCCTGCTTTGCGGGTTACCGAGCAAGTCGTCGTCGTGCCGATTTCGCAGATTGATAAAGTGAGCCTCAACGCGCTCGCCTATGCCCGGTCCCTTTCCTCGCAGGTTGTGGCAGTGCATGTAACGGACGACGCGGCGGAGGCAACCCAATTACAGGAGACGTGGGAACGGTGGGGTGAGGGCGTCAACCTCGTCATTTTGGAGTCGCCCTACCGCTCGCTCGCCGGGCCGCTCCTCTCGTACATTGATCTCGTCCAGCGGAAACGCCCGAAGGCAATGGTGACGGTACTGGTACCGGAATACGTGCCGCATCACTGGTGGGAGCAACTGCTCCACTCGCAAACTGCCCTGCGTCTCAAAGCATCCCTCCTCTTCCGCCCGAATACCGTCGTCACGAGCGTGCCGTACCATAGTAACGAGTAGTCAGCAGTCAGCAGTCGGCAGTCGGCAGCAAACGCGGGGGAGGCCCAAGATTCGTAGCGAGGATGTCAGCGTTGGTTCTGCTGACTGCCGACTGCACCCCGCTTTGCAGGCGGAGTATACTATCCGTATCGTCACAGGGAGGAGAGCGGTGTTGAGTACCGCATCCGTGTGGCCATATGGAGGAAGTAGCCTGCATGGGTGCCAATATACCAAGCGAGCCATCGGAACCGATCGTGCCCGCTCCGCCGGAAGCGGCGAATGGCGATGACCCGCTTCCGACGGAGTTTTATGCCGAACTGAATGGAGGAAGGTCGCATGCGACCCGGCGTGCCACCGCGCCACACATAGATTTCCGGGAGGTGCGGCACGGCGCGCTGCCCGGTAACAAGTATGTCCGCGTCCTGCGCGCGCAGGATCAGGTCTTGAAGCCGGTTTCGCCCGATTACCTCGTCGCGAGCGAGCAGCTGACAAAGCCTCACAGCGCCTTTGGCAAGCTACGCCGCGCGCTCGTTGGTCGCCCGATCGCCAGCGAGCACGCGATCCACGAGCGGCTCACCAATGTCAAGGCGCTCGCCATCTTCTCATCGGACGCGCTCTCGTCCGTGGCGTACGCGACGGAGGCGATCCTTGGCGTGCTCATTCTTGCCGGTGGCGCGGCCTTCGGCTATACGATCCCCATCTCGATCGCGATTGCCGTGCTGCTCGCCATCGTCGGCGTCTCGTACCGCCAAACGATCCATGCCTACCCGAACGGCGCGAGCGCGTACCTCGTCGCAAAGGCGAACCTCGGCACCTTGCCGAGCCTGACGGCGGGCGCGTCGCTCCTGATTGACTACACGCTGACCGTCGCCGTCAGCGTCTCGGCGGGTGTGGCGGCAATCACGTCGGCGCTGCCGTCGCTCAGTCCGTGGCGTGTCGAGATCTGCGTCGCGTTCGTTGGCCTGATCATCCTCGGCAACTTGCGCGGCATCCGGGAGAGCGGCTCGATTTTCGCGGTGCCGACCTATCTCTTCATCCTCAGCATCGCGGTGCTCGTCTTCCTCGGCGTCTTCCGCTCCCTGACGGGCGGCGATGTCGCGGTTAATGCGCCGCGCGAGTCGGTTCACGCGGTGGAGGGTGTCTCGCTCTTTCTCATCCTGCGCGCATTCACGGCCGGCTGCACGGCCCTGACGGGCGTCGAGGCGATCTCGGACGGTGTGCCCGCCTTTAAGCCGCCGGAATCAAGGAACGCCGCGACGACGCTGGTCTGGATGTGCTCGATCCTCGGCGCCATGTTCATCGGCCTCTCCTTCCTCGCGCATCGCTACGGCATC
>JBPCPB010000156.1:0-4595 GCA_050999735.1 Thermomicrobiales bacterium
GGTTGCCTCCACTCCCACACCTACAAAAAAACCCTCGGTGTTGGGGGAGCGGTCTCCGTCTTGCTGTTGGGGGAGGGCGGGTGAAACCCTCCCCCACCGACACAATCTATCTTTCGGAATCCACCCGCGCAACCGTGTAGCGGATAAAGGCGAGCATTTCTGTCATATCATCGGGGCGTGTATCATGCCGCCAGACGAGGGCCTTCGCGATCAAGGTGGGCCAAGGTGGCGGCAACGTCTGCTGTGCCCAGGTTGCCGCTGCGGGCTTGGAGACGACCGTCCCATGCGCGAGGGTATACAGCGCGCGGCACATCGTCAGGATGGCGTATGCCTGATAGTCGCGGGGGCGCAGCCACTCCGGTTCCGGCCCGTCGAGTGGCATGCGCCAGTAGTCGTCGAGCGCCTGCCGAACTGCCGCCGCCAGGTCATCCGACGATACGGGGGCGATCAGGGTCTGCGGTGGAGGCCCCTGCACGACCACGCCGTATTCTCGGACGATAGATCGCTCGATGACCCAATGAGAGCCATGCGCGCGGATGCTGAACGGCCAGTCCATGCCAATGGTCGGATGCCGGTTATTCGCGGGATCGTAGCGGCGCAGGGCGGCGCGCGGGATGTACGAGCCTTCCAGTTTCTCCGCCCACTTCCGCCCGCTCGCCGCGATCCGCGCGTGCATTGCCTCCAATGCGTGGAGCATGCTTTCCGGCAGTTCGTGTTCGGTGACGACGAGGAAATCAATGTCGCTACTGCCCGGTGCGAAATCTCCCAGCGACAGTGAGCCGTAGCAATACATCCCGACGAATTCCGTCCCCAGTACCGCGCGCACTTCCCCACGTAAGAGATGAAGAACGGCATTGACCGCAGGATATGGTGTTGGGTTGGTCGGAGCAGCCATGATCTCGTCTCGATTGGCTGATACGGTGTAACGCCGGGAATCCTTCGCACAACGAGTATTCAAGTACTTCTCTGTCATACATGTGCGATCTGTCCTGGCTGATCTCTTCGTCGCCCATCCTGATCGAGCGCTACGCGTCGGCCAAGGCCGGGATGACGCGCTCGGCGAAGTGTTGGACGGGTTCGACATCTACCCAGTCCGGCGTGCGGAAGACGACGTACTGGCAGCCGACACGGGCGTATTCCCGGAAGATTTCAATCAGTTGATCGGGTGTGCCGATCAGCGTGCCATCGGGAATGAATGGGGCCAGCCGCTCGCGCTTTGCCGCAACTTCGGCGTCATCCTTGCCGATCACGACGGTCGTGTAGATCGAGCGGGTAATCTCCTCAGCGGGCCGACCAAGCCGCGCGCAATGCTCGCGCAGGCTTGCGAAGAGGCGGGCGACGGTTTCGGGATCGCCTGAGACGTTGCAGAACTGAGCGTACTGGGCGACGAGCCGCAACGTCACCTTCTCGCCGCTGCCGCCGACCATGATCGGCGGGTGGGGCTGCTGAACCGGCGATGGGTTTTCGTTCGCGTGGTCGAGGCGATAATACGTTCCCTCGACGTGGGCGGGGCGCTCGGTCCAGATCGCCAGCACGATGCGCAATGCCTCCTCCAGCCGCTTCATGCGTACCGGGGCAGGCTCGAACTCTCCCCAGCCGTAGCCCTCATATTCCCGCTTGTGCCAGCCGGCCCCCAGTCCGAGGATCGAGCGGCCGTGGCTGATGAGATCGAGCGTCGTCGCCATCTTGGTCATCGCCGCCGGGTTGCGGTACGGCACGCCAAGAACGAGTTGGCCGAGTCGGATGCGCCGCGTAATGGCGGCAATCGCCCCAAGCGTCGTAAAGCACTCCATCACCGGCTCGGAGTAGGGGTGGCCGGGGTAGCCACCCTCGTAGAGGAAGTGATCGTAGACCCAGAGCGAGTCGAAGGCGCTGTCGTCGGTCGCCCGCGCAACGCGCTCGACGCTATCCCACGGATTGCCGGTCGGGCCATTCAGGTAAGGGTTGATCTGCAAACCAAACTGCATCACTTCGCCTCCTCAAAAAAGAATGAACTGCGGACGCCAGGAAGACACGTAGCACAGAGAACACAGAGGACACAGAGGTCGCAGAGGACACGGAAGGGAATCTGAATTGATTCATTCTCTGTGCGCTCTGTGTTCTTTGTGTCCTCTGTGCTCGATTTCTCTTCCCCCTCTCGGCGTCCTGGCGGTCTTGCAACTATCCTTTATGCGCCCGATGGCTGCGGGGTGAACTGGACTGGCATGTGCTTGATGCCGCCGATGAAGCCGGAGCGCAGGCGATCCACCGGGCCGGCGAGCGCGATGTCCGGCAGGCGGGCGAGTAGCGTCTCGAACATCACCCGCAGTTCCAGGCGTGCGAAGGATGCGCCGAGGCAGAAGTGTTCGCCGATGCCGAAGGCGATGTGCTCGTTCGGTGTCCGCCCGACATCGAACGTATTCGCGTTCGGGAAGACCTCTTCATCGCGGTTCGCGGAAGGGTACCAGAGCAGGACACGCTCGCCCGCACGCAGGGGCTGGCCGCCGAGTACGGCGTCCCGCGTCACGTAGCGCATCATGTGCGCGACGGGCGAGGTCCAGCGCAGAATTTCCTCCACTGCCGTCGGCAGCAGCGTGGGATCATGTTGTAGTCGGGCGCGCTGCTCCGGGTGCTCGAACAGGGCGAGCAGACCGCCGGAGATGGCGTTGCGCGTCGTCTCGTTGCCCGCGAGGATCAGCAGTTGGCAGAAGAAGAGCAATTCCTCCTCGGAGAGCGATTCGCCGTCCACGTCTGACCCGACGAGGACGCTGACGAGGTCGTCCCGACGCTCTCGTCGTCGCTCCTCGGCCTGCCACGCGAAGTAGGCGAACATTTCCCGCCGCGACCGCGCCGCCGTCTCCGGCCCGCTCCCCGGCACTGTCTGATATTCGGGGTCCTCGGAGCCAAGCCCCTGATTCGTCAACTCGAACATCATCGGCCAGTCTTCTTGTGGGATGCCCATCATCGAGCAGATCACCGCGAGGGGCAGGAGCGCCGCGACATCGGTCACGAAATCGCACGCACCGCGCGGCGCGACATCGTCAATGATCTTTGTCGTGATTTCGCGCACGCTCGGTTCGAGGAGGGCGGTCGCGCGCGGGGTGAAGCCCTTGTTGACGAGGCGGCGCAACCGGACATGGCGTGGTGGGTCCGTGATAATCATCATCTTCCCCGCCCCGATCAGTGTAGCCGGGTCGGCGGGGTTGGCCGCCATCGAGATGCCCTGCTGAGAACTATAGGTCGTCGTATCGCGGGAGACGGCAATCAGGTCCGCGTATTTGGTGACGGACCAGAAGGGAATGAAGCGGTCATTGCCCGGATTCCAGTGAATCGGCTCCTCAGCGCGCATCCGCCGCCAGATCTCGTGCTGTCCACCCCGCACAAAGACATCGAGGTTCGCGAGATCGTTCTCCTCGATCCGCAGAGCAGAAATCTGAGCCATCGTGGAACCTCCTTCATGTGACACCGTTCGACACCGGGAACGTGGTATGGGCCGCCGTGTCCGCCGTTACTCCTCCATCAGCGTGATCGCCTGACGCGGGCAAAACCGGGCGGCCTCCTCGACTTTCGGGCGCAAATCCTCGCCGGGTCGCTCGATCAGCACATAACTCTGATCGTCGTCCTGGAGTTGAAATACTTCCGGCGCGGCTAAAACGCAGCGTGCGTTGCCTTCACATCGGTCATGGTCAACGGTCACCTTCATCCCACTTCACCCCCGAAAGAAATCCTTCACCCGCCGTACGCAGGCAGCGATTTTGTTCGCGAAAATCCGTGCCTGCATTGTACACGCGACTGTCAATCCGTTTACGGCGTCGGTCGCGCCCCAACGCAGGTCACTCGTGCGCTATACTTCGCTCGTATGAGTGATGCGATCAAACATTCCATATCTGCGGACGCCGCGCCAACCGGACGGCGATTGCGTATTCTCGCGGTCGAGCCGACCTATGGCGGGTCGCACCGTGCATTTATCGAAAACCTCATCAACTACAGCCAGCACGACATCGTGCCGTTGACGCTGCCCGCGCGCTTCTGGAAGTGGCGGATGCGGGGTGCGCATTACGAACTGGCGCGGATGCTCAACGACGTGTCCGGTGTATTCGATCTTGTGCTGGCGGGGGAAATGCTCAACTTGCCTGCCTTTCTCGGTATGACACGCCACCGGCTGAAGGATGCGCGTGTGATCGTTTATTTCCACACGAACCAACTCAGTTTTCCGCTGCCGCCGTGGGAGAAGCGGGACATAACGCTACCGCTGGCGAATCTTGACGGGATGCTGACGGCGGACGCAGTCTGGTTCAACACGTCAGAGCATCGCGATGAGTTCCTCGATGCGCTGCCCCGCCTCCTACGCGTCTTTCCGGAGTATCGCGCGGTGCATGTCGGAGATATTGTCGCGGCGCGGAGCCAGGTTCTCACGCCGGGGATTGATCTGCGCGCCCTCGACGCGGAGCGGGAGGCAGCCCTCGCCACACCGCTCGCGCCGGGACCGCCGGTGATCCTCTGGAACAGCCGGTGGGACTACGATAAGCGCCCGGACATCTTCTTCGCCGCCTTGCGCGATCTCGTCGAGCGCCGCATCCCCTTCCGCCTCGCGCTGGCGGGGACGAACCCACACG
>JBPCPB010000267.1:0-7057 GCA_050999735.1 Thermomicrobiales bacterium
CAAGAAGCCGTTTGGGATTTCGGGTTCGCGTGCTAGAAGAAACGCCTTCCCCCTCCCACAAACCCCAAACCCCGACCCCCGAACCTGCATCCCGTCGCTCACCCCGGCGTCCGATACTCGATCCATCGCGCTCCTCGTCATGCGTGATATGCTCGCGTGATCCGCCCGTACCAGACAAGCAGTGTCGCGGTGATACCGAAGACGAACAGTACGATCGCGATTCCCCTTCCCCATCGCCATTGCCACAGATAGCCGATCGCGACGCCCGCCCCCACCGCCACGGCAGGAATCGCGGTCACCGCATACCGCACGTACCGCCCCGCCAGCACCCCAACCACCAAGAAAAGCAACGCCACGCCGAACCAGACAAGGCAGACGAGGCAGAGGCGGGAACCTAACCCCCCAACCCCCTTCCTTTTAGGGAAGGGGGAGTGAGACATCTGTAGGGGCGGTTCGTGAACCGCCCTCCGGTTCCCCTTCCCTCCAGGGAGAGAGTTAGAGGGTAGGTCAATCCGCAACAACAGCCAGTATCCCAGTGGCGCGAGCAGGAGCGGCCAGAGGCGATAGAAGGCATATCCTTCCACCCAGACTTGTCCGGCCACCGCGACGACCGGATTGTTGGTGCGCGCGTCGTTCAAGCCAATCGAGGGATCGGGGCGCGGGCCACCGATCTCATATCTGCCGCCCGTTGATGCCGCGGGCACGTTTGCCAGCGCCGGGTCATTCGTCGCGGCGTGCGCGCTCGTCAGCGGGATGCGGTAGAAGAGCGCGAAGGCCAGCGCGCCCGCGATGCAGGTGAGGGCGAGGGCCGCAAGGAAATCGCGATCGCGCCAGGGCATACGCCGCTGCCGGAGCAACATGCACGCCCAAAGCCCCAGCGCGACGGCCAACAGCACGACGGTCGTCACCGCAACGCCGATGTGCGACAGCAGCGCCAGCAGGATGACCGCGATGAAACTGACCGTCAGCCAGGGCTTCCGCAGCCGATCCGCGCCGAGCGCGAGGAGTGCGAACACGAGAGTCAACGCCCATTCGCCGACCGCGTTCGTCAGGTTGCCCCACGAGAAGATAATGAAGGCGACCGGCACGATCCCCGCGATCAGCGTTGCGCAAGCTGCCGCGATGCGGTCTTGTGTCACCTTCCAGACGACGAGGCCAATGACGAGGATACGCGACGCGTCGAGCAGTTGCGTCCCGACCGTCAGGAGATCGGCGCGGTTGCGGACAATGGGCGCGAAGGGCGCGAAGAGGAGATAGGCGCCGGGCGGGTAGGGCACCGGGCGGTTCTTGTCATAGAGTGCGGCAATCTCCTGATACCAGATGTGCCGCACAATGACATCGTCGAAGCGATGAACATGAAAGGTGAGGTCACTGACGATCATTGCCGGATGATAGAGGCCACCGAGCCGCACGGCGAAGACGCCGATGATCGCCGCGAGCGCCCAGCGCGCCTCCCACACGCCACCAACGATGCCGAGCCGTCGCATGAGCGGCGGCATCGCGAACCGGAGTGCCGCCGCCAGGAGGAACGTTCCGCCCGCAACCCGCAGCCATGGCCCCGCGCCGAGCGCGATAAAGAGCCGGTTGCGGGCGAGCAACAGCCCAATGCCGATCATGACGAGGAGTGCCATCACCGCCGCTTCCCACCCACGCAGCCCGACGACGAGGAGCGCGAGCATGACGAGCATCACCGCGCCCCAGAGCGCGAGCGCCGTCCGCGCGGGCGGCAGGGCGAAACCGCCGCTCGGTTGGATCCGCACGCGACTGACGAGCACACCGAGTTCGCGGCGGTCGCCCGGCGCGCGGAATGGCTCTGTGCGGAACGTCAGGGTCAGGGTGCCCGTCGTCAGATACGGCGCGGGGATGGCGATGGGATAGTCCGCAAAATCTGGCGTCAGATGGAGATGGGCAACCTCGCCGGTATTGGCGAGGATCGTCACGTCCGGGTGTGGGTTCGGGCCGCCCGCCATCGTCAGTGTGACGGTGGCCGCATTCCTGCCGATGCCGGGGAAGACGATACTGCTCTCGCCCCGCGTCCAGCGATACGCGCGGCCCCCCATTGCTGCGGGTTGTCGCTCGGCCGTGTTGAAATCCTGCACGAGCGGGTCATCCTGCACGCGCTGGCAGATGGCGATATCGTACGCGGGGTGCGTCTGGTATGCCACGCCGATCACCACCGCCGCGATCACCGCGACCGCCGCAACATGCCACCACCATGCCAGCGCACCGACACGACTGCCGAGCCGCTCGATCGCTGTCGGCTGGCCCACTGACGTCGCGACCGCCGCTCGTTCATCTGGTCGCGCCTCATCCGGCCGCAAGCCCACGCTGCTCCTTCTCAACTTTCCCATCCCTCCCCATGAAGGAAGCCCAGTGTACCAGATGCAGGTGACTCGCCCGGCAGTGTGGTAGACTTGCCGCCTGTCAATGGGGTGAACGGACGCACAGGACGAGGGGGCGAGGGATGGGCGTAAAACGGGGGGGATTGGGGCGCGGCCTCGGGGCGCTCATGCCAGAAGGCGCGCTCGGCGGCGGCGGCATCGAGGTAGACATTGACGCGATTGCGCCGAACCCATTTCAGCCGCGCACAACCTTTCTGGAAGACGAGATCGCTGCCCTCGCCGCCTCCATCGCCGAGCACGGCATCATTCAGCCGCTGCTCGTCGCGCGCGCCGAGGCAACGGATCGCACGCCCTACCGGATTATCGCCGGGGAGCGGCGCTGGCAAGCGGCCCGCCGCGCCGGACTCCGGCAGGTGCCGGTCGTCGTGAAGGATGCCACGCCCCAGCAGATGCTCGAACTGGCGCTCGTCGAGAATATCCAGCGGGCGGACCTCAACCCCTTGGAGGAAGCATTCGCCTATCGCACACTCGTCGCCGAGTTCGGCATGACGCAGGAGCAGGTCGCGCGGCGCGTCGGCAAAAACCGCACGACCGTCGCGAATGGCATCCGCCTGCTCGGTGCCGCACCCGCCGTGCAGGAAGCCTTGGCGGCGGGGCAGATCTCCGAGGGCCATGCCCGCGCGCTGCTCGGCCTGACCGACTACGCGCAGCAAGTCACCGCGCTCAGTGTCGTCATCGCGCGAGCCTGCAATGTCCGGCAGACGGAAGCGCTCGTCCGCACCTGGGACGAGCGACTGGTGGAACCGGAACCGGCGCCCGCCCCACCGGAAATCGAGACGGTGCAGGGCCGCATCGGCTCCGCCCTCGGCACGCAAATCTCGCGCGTGCAAGTAAAGAAGATGCGTCGCGGCTACCAACTCACCCTGCACGTCACCGATGACGACGGCCTCAATGCCATCGTTGGTCGCCTCACTCGGTAATTACTCGCAACAGTGGTCGCTGGCGTATCTGCTCCCGTTCGATGACGGTGAAGCGTCCTTCAGATGTCAGACCGGGCGTTGTCAGGAGTTGAAGCAGCCGCTCCGCTGGCTCACGAGGATCACGGGCAACAAAACGGAAATACAACAGTCCCGGCGGGGGCGCGAATCCGCTATGGAAGATCAATCCACCATAATCGCGGTCGAGCGTAAGGAGAAAGCGACCTTCACTGACAGCGCGTGCGAGGACCACCGTGTCCTCGACTCCCGGCGAATCCTCGATGATCGCGGCGACATCGTGATATGCCGCGCGCAACCTCCGTATACTCGGTACGGGGAAATTCTCGTCTGCGAGAAAGCGCATTAGACAGGTGCAGCAATCTGTGTATGCTCATGTACCCAATCCGCGGCAAAGGCGAACACAGCGAGAAGCGCCTCATGCGTCAACGTCGGATAGCTCGCCAGTATCATTTCTTCCGTCCAGCCAGCTGCGTAAAGGCCGAGAATCAATTCGACCGAAAGCCTCGTCCCTTTCACAACGGGTTTTCCTACCAGAATCTTCGGGTCCGCGTGAATGTACTCTCGCCAATCCATGATTCCCCCTTCGCGCAACATAATTCTATCACATTCCACCACACGCGGCGGCCGGGGTTAACGTTTCTCGGCGCGGATCAGGCGGGCGGGGCGGCGATGGGTGAAGTAGGCATAGGTCCATTGCGCCATCACCGCGAAGCGATTGCGGTAGCCGATCAGCGTCAGGATGTGGATAAGGACCCAGACTACCCAGGCGATGAAGCCACGCGTCCTGATCCCGTAAATCACCGCGACGGCGCGATTCCGCCCGATCGTCGCGATATTGCCGCGATCCCGATAGTGGAATGCCGCTGTCGGTTCCCCACGGAGCGCGCGGCAGATATTCGCTGCCGCAGTCTCGCCTTGCTGCGTCGCGACCGGCGCAAGGCCTGGCAGAAGATTGCCGCGCTGATCTTTGAGCGCGGCGAGATCGCCGATCACGAAAACGTCGGGATGTCCTCTGAGCGTCAGATCCGGCTCGACGGGCACACGGCCGCCCTTTTCCAGCGGCACACCGAGAGATGTACCGAGGGGTGAGGCAGTAACGCCCGCCGCCCAGATCACGGTTGCGGCATCTATCCGCTCATCGCCGAGATGGACGGCATCGCGCTCGATACCCGTCACCGCCGCCCTGGTGCGAATTTTCACACCGAGGTTTTCGAGGTCTTTCGCCGCCGTCCGGGAAAGTTGCTCCGGGAATGTCGGCAGGATGCGTGGCCCGGCGTCGAGCAGATAGATCGTCGCGTCGTCCGGGTTGATGGCGCGGAACTCGCGGTCGAGCGCCTCGTGAGCGATCTCCGCGAGCGCGCCCGCCAACTCCACACCGGTCGGGCCACCACCGACGACGGCGAAGGTGAGCAGACGCCGGCGCGTCGCGGGGTCGCGCTCGCGCTCCGCCGCCTCGAAGGCGAGAAAGACGCGGCGACGAATCTCAATCGCGTCATCGAGGCTCTTCAGGCCGGGCGCGTCCTGTACCCACGCGCTGTGACCGAAATACGCGGTGATCGCGCCGGGCGCGAGGATGAGGAAGTCATAGAAGAGCCGGTCATCGGCGGTCTCGCCCGCCTCGGCGTCTGGCGCGAGGATGACGGCGCGATTCGCGAGGTCTACACCGGTCACTTCGCCGAGCAGCACCGCCGCATTCCGCTGATCGCGGAGCACCGAACGGATCGGCGCGGCGATGTCCGCGGCGGAGAGCGCGGCGGTCGCGACCTGATAGAGGAGCGGCTGGAAAAGATGGTGGTTTGCGCGGTCCACGAGCGTGACACGCACCGGCGCGCTCTTAATCGCCTTCGCGGCGGCCAATCCACCGAACCCACCGCCGATGATGATGACGTGCGGGGCGACCGTTGACTGCATCGAATCTGCTGTTTGGAATCTTATGCCAAGTATGGACATTATCCAACCTCCACTGATCTTTTCCGACGTGACGCCATTGTCGCATCATCCGTGCCCATCAACGAAGGTAACGAGTAGCGAGTAACGAGTAACGAGACAAAGCCGTCCCACTCGTTACTCGTTACTTCCTCCCTGCGGAAAGTACGTACTGCCCCCTTGACAGAGTTCTCGCACGGATGTACTGTCCGTACACGGTTCATTTGCGCGAACCCTGCCTTAACACGTATACTGCCCGCCGCTTATCGCATCTAGTCTGCGGGCTGGATGAGGGTTGAAATGGTGTGATGGACACGTCGAGGAGTAAACGCGCAATGGCGACGAAAGTGATTCTTACTCAGGATGTCGAGCATCTGGGCGCGGCGGGCACGGTGCAGACGGTCAAGGAAGGGTTCGCCCGCAACTACCTGCTGCCGAAGCGGTTGGCGGAGATCGCCACAACCGGCACGATTAAGCAGGTGCAGGAGCGGCAGGCGGCGGTCGAGCGGCGCATCCACAAGCAGGAAGAAGAACTGCGCTCGCTCGGTGACAAGATCGCCGCGACGACGCTCACCTTCACGGCGCGAGTCGGCGAGAATGGGCGGCTTTTCGGCTCGATCACGGCGCAGGAGATCGCGGACGCTCTCTCCCGCGCGGTGGGTGAAGAGGTTGACCGGCGCAAGGTCGCGCTCGATGAGCCGATCCGCAGCATCGGCGAGCATAAGGTCTCCGTTCGGCTCGTCGGTCGCCTCGTCCCATCGGTGACGGTCGTCGTGACGGGTGAGGGTGGCGAAACGGCGGAAGAGGCGGCCTCGGCAGCGGACGCGCAGCCCGATCAGCCGGAACCGCCAGCGGAGTAGTGCTGAGTGCTGAGTGCTGAGTGCTGAGTAGGTAATCTCGGCACCGTTCGCTCTCTCCTCAGTACGTAGCGCGAGTAATGATTGTCGAGTCGCACTGGGCATGCCCTCAGCACTCAGCACTCAGCACTCAGCACTGAGGAGCGAAGCGACGGATGGCGCTACAAGAGCGGGTACTGGACCGATTACCACCGAACAACAGCGAGGCGGAGCAATCCGTCCTCGGCTCCCTCCTCATTGACCGCGAGGCGATTGTCCGCGTGCGCCCCAGCCTGAACCCGGAAGACTTCTACCGGGGGGGGCACCGGGAAATCTACGCCGCCATCGTGGACCTCTACGATAAACGCGAGCCTGCCGATCTGACGACCCTGCCCGATGAACTCCAGCGCCGGGGCCGCCTCGATGATGTCGGTGGGCTTTCCTATCTCACGACGCTCCTCAGCATCGTGCCGACCGCCGCGCACGTCGAATACTACGCGGGGATCGTCAAGCGCGAGGCAACGCGCCGCCGCTTGATTGACGCTGGTTCGACAATCGTCACGATCGGCTACAACGACGACCTCGAACTGGTTGACGCCCTCGACAAGAGCGAGAAACTGATCTTCGATGTCTCACAGGACCGGCTGGAGCGGGACTTTAAGCCGATCGCGCACTTCCTCGATGCCTTCTTCGAGCGGATTGACTTCGTCCAGCAGCATCGCGGCGAACTCGTCGGCGTGCCGACCGGCTTCGCGGACCTCGACAAGATGACCGGTGGCTTGCAACAGTCGGACTTCATCATCATCGCCGCTCGCCCCGGTGTCGGCAAGAGCTCGCTCAGCATGACGATGGCCTTCAATGCCGCGCTCCGCTATGGCAAGCATATCGGCGTATTCTCGCTCGAAATGAGCGGCGAGCAACTCGTCCAGCGCCTGCTCTCGATGGATACCGGCGT
>JBPCPB010000207.1:0-6557 GCA_050999735.1 Thermomicrobiales bacterium
GTCTGGCGGATCATGCGGAAGCGTTAGCGGCATACCGGCGGGCGCTGGCGCTGGGGGGGACAGCACCGTTGCCGCGGTTATTCGCGGCGGCGGGAGCGCGGTTAGCGTTCGACGCGGAAACGATGGGTGGCCTCGTTGCCCTCATCGAGGCGCAACTTGCCGCCCTTGAAGTCGAAGAATAGCGAGCACACGTCGCGGAACGGGAGTGAGATTGCCATGGCATCCCAGCGCTATGTCCAGCCCAGTTGGTTCACCAGGCGCGTCTTCAATCCTTTCGTCGCGCTGCTGACGCGCCTCGGCATCAGTGTCTATGGCTCGCGCGTCCTCGCGGTGCGCGGCCGCGCGAGCGGCGAGTGGCGGACGACTCCGATCAACTTGCTCGTCCACGACAATGTGCGCTACCTCGTCGCACCGCGCGGCGTCACCCAATGGGTGCGCAATATCCGGCGAGCGGAGAGGGCGAACTGCGAGTCGGACGCCGAATCGAGCTGATCCATGTCGCGGAAGTATCGGATGATGAGAAGCCAGCCATATTGCGCGCCTATCTTCGACGGTGGAAATTCGAGGTTGGGGTGTTCTTCCAAGGGATTAGCACCGACGCACCCGAGCAAGATCTACGCCGCATCGCGCCGGATTATCCGGTTTTCCGCATCCTGCCTGATCGCTGATGCGACGCGATGCGGAAGCCAAGACAAGACTTGCACCCCAGGCGGCGCGGGTGTATACAAGGGGCACAATAGACCCTGCGCTGTGCGTGATGTCTCCATTATGCCATTGAGCCAATACTTCAATGTGCGGGAGCCATGACCCATCAGGAGCGAGGCCGCCGGTGAGTAACCGGCGTTACCATTCCCGGTGGCGGGGCGCCCACCTGCCTCGGCAGGTTCAGAGCAAACCTAGACACACGGCAGGGCGGGGCCACTCTCCGAAGGACTAAGGACTGAGGACTAAGGACGAAGTATGGAGGACACGCGCCCGAACTTCGTCCTTAGTCCTCAGTCCTTTTCGCTGCATTTGGTGCATGGCGACGACGCGAAGGCGGCGAGAGAGATCGTTGCGCGGCTTCAGACGGCGCATGCGGAATCTGATCCCAGTGGCCTGAACACGACCATCCTTGAAGACGATGCCGCGACCGTGAGCGCGGTCATCACGGCGTGCGACGCGTTGCCCTTCTTTGGCAGTGGGCGGTTCGTGCTCGTGCGTGGGTTGCTCGGTCGCTACGTGCAACCGGCGGAGGGGCAGCGCGGGCGGCGCAAGGCGGCGGACTTCGATGCGCTGCTGCCCCTGGCAACCTTCCTCCCCACGATGCCCGCAACGACGACGCTCGTCTTCTGGGAATCGGGCACACTGAATCTTTCCGCCCTGCCTGCTCCGGTGCGCGAGGTCCTGCTTTCCGGGACGGTCCACACCGCCAGCCTGCCCGCACCGAACGAGCGCGACGCCTGGTTACGCTGGATTCGCGACCGGGCGATTGCGGAGGGGGTGAAGATTGAGCGGCCCGCCGCTGAAGCGCTCCTGAGCGCCCTCGGCTCCTCCGCCACCGGCCCGACGGGCGCGCTGCGATTGGAGAGCGAAATCGCAAAACTTGCTACCTACGCGCTGGACGACGGTGGCACGATCACCGCCGCGCATGTCGCGACGCTCGTCCCCGACGCGGCGGACGAGCAGACCTTCGCGTGGCTCGACGCGGTGATCGGCGGCAACGCGCGGGAGGCGGTGACGCGCACCGAACACCTGCTCGCCGCTGGTGAGGAACCGATGCGGCTGCTCGCGCTCCTTGCCAGCCAGGCCGGGTATCTGACCCGCGCGAAGCGGCTCGGCAATGTGCCGCAGAACGACGCGGCGACGTTGCTCGGCGTTGCGCCGAATCGCGCCTATCATTTACTACGGGCGGCGCGTAGTGTAGATGCCGCACAGATAGCGACGGCGGTGCATGATCTCGCGGCAACCGACGAGGCAGTCAAAATGGGCGTCGCGACGAGCGATGCCGATGCCCTCCTCTGGGCTGTTCTCCAGGTCGCCCATCTCGGCCCTCCCGGCCCCGCTTGGGATCATCGCACCGACCTGCCGTGAAATACGATAGCGCAGAGAACGCAGAGACCACAGAGACCACAGAGGAAAACGCGAAAAAGAGGAATGGCAATTTCTCCACTCCTCTCTTGTCTTCTCTACGCGGGCGCCCTTTGGGCAGCATGCGACCTCTGTGCGCTCTGCGCTACGTCGTCCCGCTACTTGCCGAGGGCGTTGTATTTTGCCATCAGGCGGCTCTTGCGGCGGGCGGCATTGTTGCGATGAATGACGCCCTTGGAGGCGGCCCGGTCAAGCGCGCTGATCGCATCGCCAACGGCGGTCGCGGCATTGGACGTATCGCCGGCTTCAATCGCGGCGCGCGCGCGGCGCACATAGGTCCGTGTCGCGGAGATGATCGGGCGGTTGCGCTGGCGGCGGCGCTCGCTAACCCGCATGTCCTTCATGGATGACTTAAGATTCGGCACGCGCTTCTCCTGCTTCTTGCTTTCCTCATCCGGACGAGACCGAATGCGATGCGTATCCTTATCAAACGCCGACGCGGGCGCGTCTGGTAGGCTAGCATGGATGACGACTTCGTGCAAGCGGGTGAAATGTGCTCCCTTCCCAGCCGCAATCAGACCGATGCACCGGCACTGTAGTACACTGGGAGGTAGTCGTGCCACTCGCACGTTTCGCGCGTGGCGAGACGAGTGACCATTGCCATCGGGCGCATGTCCGTCGCGATCGGGAAGCGCGCGTCGGAAGCGCGGGAGGATATTCATCGTGACCAGTACACAATCAGTGAGCCAGGAGGCCGTCATGGCGGCGCTGCGGACCGTTGACGACCCGGAGTTGCATAAGGACCTCGTGACGCTCAACATGATTAAGAATGTCGTGATCGAGGGAGGCACGGTCGGCGTGACGGTCGAGTTGACGACGCCCGCTTGCCCCTTGCGCGGCAAGATCGAATCGGATGTCCGCGCCGCATTGATGCAGGTGCCGGGCATCGCGCATGTCGAGTTGCAGATTACGGCGCAGGTACGCTCGATGTTCGGCGGCAAGCCGGGCAAGGAGCCGATTCCCGGTA
Organism: Thermomicrobiales bacterium; assembly: GCA_050999735.1. GTDB lineage: Bacteria > Chloroflexota > Chloroflexia > Thermomicrobiales > JALYUS01 > JALYUS01. Next base: position 3,098 of record JBPCPB010000207.1, read on the forward strand.
TTCGCAACACGATCGCTGTCGCTTCCGGCAAGGGTGGTGTTGGCAAGAGCACCGTCGCCGTCAACATCGCCGCCTCGCTGATGCTCGAAGGGGCGCGGGTCGGTCTGCTGGATGCGGACATCTACGGGCCGAGCATTCCGATTATGCTCGGCACGAATGAAGCGCCCGTGCCGACGGCGGACAACCGTCTCAATCCGATCCACGCGCACAACATGACACTGATGTCCGTCGGCTTCATCAACCGACAAGACGACAAGCCGATCATCTGGCGCGGCCCGATGGTCGCGGGCTTACTTACGCAGTTCCTGCGGCAAGTGGCGTGGGGCGAACTCGATTACCTCGTCATTGATCTACCGCCGGGCACGGGTGACGCGCAACTGACACTGACGCAGGCGCTGCCGCTCTCTGGCTCGGTGATCGTGACGCAACCCGCGCAGGTCGCCCTCTCGGACGCGCAAAAGGGCATCAACATGTTCAAGCAGCTCGATGTGCCGATCCTCGGCATCATCGAAAACATGTCGTATTACCCGAACCCAGTGACGGGCGAGCGGGTCTATATCTTCGGCAAGGGTGGTGGACAGCGGGCCGCGACGCGGTACGGCGTGCCGCTTCTCGGCGAGATTCCGCTCGATCCGGAGATGTCGGAATCGGGCGACGCGGGCGTGCCGCTCGTCATCAAGAACGGTGCCTCACCCTTGTCGCTGGCCTTCCGCGACGTATCGCGGCAGATCGCGGCGCGGCTCTCGATCGAGTCGTACAACAATGCCATCCCGCTCGGCGTGCCGATCATCCTCAACCCAGATAATGGGCAGGGGAATGATCCCAGTGCGGGGCATCGCCCGCTACGCCTCGGCTAAGAACGTTTTCTCATCTCCGACCCCGCTCCATCGCGGTCGCCTTTTAGGCAGTGAGAGGGGGCGGGGGTGAGATTCTCCGTCACACCATCGTCCGCAACAGCGCGCGGAGGCGCGTGGCGATCTGCTCCGCGTCGCCCTCCCGCAGGCAGTGGGTGTTGATACCAATGCCGCCGTGTTCGACGTTGACGAAGATACCGGGGTCGCCCGCCGCCAGCGTGGCGCGCACGGTGGGCGCGGACCATGCGCCACCGACGGGGCGAACAACCGCGACGGGCATCGGATAGCGCTCCGGGTCGGCGATGACGGCGCATGCCGCGTTCGGGAAATCCGCCAATTCATGCGCGATCAGTTCCGCCTGCGCGCGGTGCGCGGCGAAGTCGGCATCGTGGTCGTGCGCCATGAAACGGTCGAGGGCAACGGCGAGGCCGACCATTGCTTCCTTGCTCACCTTCGCCGCCCGCCCGATGCCCGCGTTCGGGTTCCCGTTTATCTTCGCGGCGGCGATCAAATCGGCGCGCCCGGCGAGCAGGCCCGAATCCTGCGGGCCGCGAATCCCCTTCCCGCCGCTGTAGATGACAAGGTCCGCGCCGCCCGCGATCCAGCGCGTCAGGTGACTGACGGGCGGTACTGTCGAGGCAGCGTCCACGATTACCGGCACATGACGCGCATGGGCGACTTCCACAACCGTCGCGAAATCGAGCGCACCGGGGCCGATGGAGGGCGAATCCACGAAAGCGACGGCGGCGGTGCGCTCCGTGAAAGCGGCTTCGTACTCCCACCGCTCCGTGGCGCTCGGGATGCCGATCTCCACGAGCCGCGCACCCGGCGCGCGGAACATCTGATCGTAGTTGATCCGATGGGCGCGGTGGACGATGATCTCGTTCGGCATGCCGGTCGTGTCCGGCAACCGGCGGATGCGCGCGATGTCCGTGCCCGTGATGCAGGCCGCCGCCGCGAGCAGCATCCCCGCCGCCGAGCCGCAGGTGACGTAGCCCGCCGCCGCGCCCGTCGCCGCCGCGATCTTCTCGCCGACCACCGCGTTCAATTCATCGAGGACGACGAACGCCTTGGCCGCCTCCGCCATCGCCGCCATCACTTCCGGTGGCGGCAACGTCCCGCCGACCGCAGTCGTCGCGCCCCGCGCATTGATGATCGTACGGACGCCGAGCCGCGCGTAAATATCCGTCTCCCGCTCAGTCGGTGCGGAAAAAACCGTCACCATCGGTGTCTCCTTCTGTGAGAAACCGGATTGACGCAAAGGACGCAAAGGCGCAGAGAACGCAAAGGAAAAGGAGGTCTTTGGTTTTTCGGTTCCGTATGCTTTCTTCCTCTCTCATTCCCTCTTTGCGCTCTTTGCGTCTTTGCGGTTCAATCGGTTTCAATCTATGCGGACGTAGCGTCTGGCATGGCGATACCGAAACGCATGGCGAGGCTGGACAGGTCCTGCCAGATCGGGTCCGGGATCGGGATGCCTTCCCGCTCGCGGGCGGAGCGGGAGCGGATTTCCGGCTCGCCGGGGACGAGCACTTCGTCCGTACCGGGAGCGGGCGGCGTCTCCTTGACGGCAGCGAGTGTTTCACCCGTCAGACGCCGGTATTCCGCGCTGTCGCCGAAGGCCGCCGGATCCATCGCGATCACAAAGACGCCGCCGAGCGCGCCGCGCTGCATGCCCGCGTCGGGGTGCGCCGAGGGAACGGGCATCACCGCCCGGTCGTCGTCCACCATCGCCAGCCCTGCGATCAGGGCGGAGGCCATCGAGAGGCCGTATCCCTTGTGCCCCGCGACCTCGCCGCCGACCGGAAGCAGCGCGCCGCCATTGTAGAAATCCTCGGCGTTCGTCGAGGGGCGACCGTCTTTGTCCACGATCATCCCCGGCGCGAGCGCCGCGTTTTTGGAGCGCGCGACGCGCAGTTTCCCCTCCGCGACGACGGACGTTGCCGCGTCGTAGACCATGTTCGTCGGGCCATCGGCGGGGACACCGAACGACCACGGATTCGTGCCGAGGAAGCGTTGCGCGCCCCCAAATGGCGCGACGCCGCCACCGCCCGGTGCGGCGGTGCCGATGGTGACAATCGCAATCATTCCCGCCGCGCTCGCCCGTTCGGTGTACTCGCCGAGGCGGCCAATGTGCGTCGCATGGCGGGATGCGACGGCGGCGATGCCGGATTGGTGCGCCCGCTCCATCGCCCAATCGAGCGCGACGGCGGTGGAGTACTGGCCGAAGCCAAAACGCGCGTCCATCACCGCCGTGCCCCCCATCTCGCGCACCACCGTCGGTCGCGCGTTCGGCACGAGGCCGCCTTTGTCTGCCTGTGCTACGTACTGCGGCAGCCGGAGGACGCCGTGCGAGTCGTGGCCGGAGAGATTCGCCTTGACGAGATGGTTGGCGAGTTCGTCCGCGATGTCGTCATCCGCCCCCATCGCCACCGCTACCTGGCGGACATACGCGCGCAACTGATCGGAGGGACAAAGGTGCATCTCCGCCACGTTCCCACTCCTTTTCTCCCGGTAGCGGGGGGGTTGGAGTGGGTTTGCTGGCGGATGGGGCGGAGGGTTTTTGCGCTGCACGCGGGGCAAAAAGAGCAAGGCTACGACCCCACACC